>NZ_JBFUFQ010000066.1:0-27717 GCF_056403355.1 Rhizobacter sp. P2_H3
GCCTACAGCGGGCACCAGGGGCATGCGCTGGCCCTGCTGCCGGCGACCCTGGCGCCGCCGGCTGGCCAGGCCGCGGCGCGTGCGCGCCTGCTGTTGTCGCCGGCCGTGGTGCGCGCGTTCTGCGCGGCGTTGCGCATTCCCGAGAAGCCGGCGGCCACGGCCATCCGGCTGGCGGTGCGGGCGGCCTGCGCGCAGTGGCCGGCGATGATGGCCGCGGCGCCGCTGACGGCGATGCAGAAGTCGCGGCTGCTGGCGCATTTCAACGCGCACCCGCTGGTGGCGTCGGTCGCGCGGCGGGCGGCCTGAGGCCGGCCTGATCACCCCTTTCCGCTGGCCGGAAGGCTCTCGGTGCCCCAAAGAACAGTGACGCCGCCTGCCCACGTGGGCGTGGCACCTGAACGGCCCTTGGGCCAGGGCTCTGCCACGAGCCGGTCGGCCGGGTAGGGGTGCATGAAACTCATCATGCGATCGGGGCGACAGGTGAGCCAGGCGTCGTGGTCCGTTTCGTCCAGGATGACGACCATTCGCTTTTCCTGCCATGGCTTGCCGAACTGCATCATGAGCTGGTGCGTGTCCGCGTTGACGGTGAGCATCGTGAAGCTGGGGACCTCCTCGCCGGTCCTGTTGTCCTTCCACCAGCGCCACAGGCCGGCAATCCCCATCGGCGCGCGATCGCGGCGGCTGATTCGCCAGCGGACAGGCCTGCCGGTCTGATAGTTCAGCTCGTAGATGGCCTCGGTGGGGACGATGCAGCGTTGACCACAACGCCATGCACGGCGAAAGATGTCCAGGTCACCGGCGATGTCGGCCGGCGCGTCCTGGGCACGCCGGCCCAGAGCCAACCTCTTGCAACGACACGAAGAACGCTCGCAGCCACATCGCGGAATGTCGCGCTCGAGCGAGACCCCATCCCGTGCTCGTGAGATGAATGGCGCGAGATAGAGCGGGAGACTTCCTGCTGTCACGTCACCTTCGGGCTGAGCCACGCCGAAGTGGGAGAGCATGCGATCAGGGGCAGCGACCGGGTGATAGTTGATGGCCATCGTGTGCGTTGCCGGCAAGTCGGCAATCCCGAAGCGGGCAGCAGCGACCATTTCATCAGCGTTTCTCAAGCGTCGCTTCCCATATTCATGGCAGGTTCAAACGCCGGCGACTTCATACCATCGGTCCGCAGCGCCCCAGCGCGGCGATCGCGTTTTTCCAAGGACGATCCATGACGTTGCTGGACGGTCGATGACCGACCTTGCCGATACGCCCCGGTGGCGTGCATCCCACCCTGCGCGCGTAGGGAAGTACACCATCACCGGCGTGCTGGGACATGGCGCCATGGGCGTCGTCTATCGAGCCTTCGATCCGGGGATTCAACGGCCGGTGGCGATCAAGGTCATCCTCCGAAAGCTGCTGGATCATGACCGGACGGCAGACCTCGTCGCGGCGCGTTTCAAGAACGAAGCGCGAGCGGTCGGCCGGTTGTCTCATCCCGGCATCGTGGCCATCTACGAGTACGGCGAGGACGCCGCCTGCGCCTTCATCGCGATGGAACTGGTCGAAGGGCGCAGCCTCGGATGGATTCTGTCGCGCACGCCCATGCTGCCCGAGGCCGAGTTGCTGCACATCATGGACCAGTTGCTGGACGCGCTGGATTGCGTGCACCGGCACGGCGTCTGGCATCGAGACATCAAGCCCGAGAACCTGATCGTCACGCCAAGGGGCGAAGTCAAGCTCGCCGACTTCGGCATTGCACGCGTCGAAAATGTCGCGCTGACCCAGGGCGGCCCCTGGGTCGGAACGCCGGGATACATGGCCCCGGAGCAGTACACCGCGGCGGAGATCGACCATCGCGTGGACATCTTCGCCGCGGGTGTGCTGCTGTACCGGCTGCTGACCGGCAAGGCGCCGTTCAAGGGGCGTTCCCGGTCGGTGATGCGCGCGACGCTCGACGATGATCCACCGGCGCCGAGCGCGGCTGCGAACACGGTCCGGCATGCCTTCTACGACGCGATCATCTCGACGGCCTTGGCCAAGAACCCGAAGGCCAGGTTCGCAAGCGCTGCGGAGTTTCGCGACGCGCTGTCGAAGCGCTCCGAGGTGGCTCCCGCGATCTCGTCTTGCGTCAACGGCATCGGAGTGCGGACCTTGGCCGCGTCGCTGTTCCCCGACTCCACCGTCACGACGCGAAGTCCGGATCTCGCCGTTGCGGCCGCCGCCTCGCGGACGGGCCTGGACGCTGCCACCTTGGGACGGGCCGAGCGGGCGCTGGTCGGCTTCGTCGGCCCGATCGGCAAGGTTCTGGTGCGCAAGGCGGCCCGCAACTGCCTTGACCTGGTGTCCTTCAGCACCGCCCTCGTCGAGCACGTGCCGCCCGCTCAGCGTCGCGCCTTCATCGAACGCATCACCGCGGAATGCGGCGCCTTCGGCGTGGCGACGCCCCTGAGCCCCGACGTCCTGGCCCACGCATGTCGCGTCTTGACGAGCCAGATGGGGCCGATTGCCGCGATGGTGGTCAAGAGGGTCGCCGGCCAGGCGCAGACGCGGGAGGAGTTCTTCCATCTGCTGGTCGTGCAGAGTGCCGATGGCGTCGACCGGGCGAAGCTGAGCAAGGAATTGCGGCAGGCGCCGGTTCGGCGCTGACGGGGTTGCGATGTGAATGCCCGGATCAGCCGGCCCGCGGCAGCAACAGCCGGATACGACCGCCGGGGTGGGTCGAGCTGACCTCGAGCAGGGCGCCGAGCCCGACGGCGTGCTCGTGCATCGTTCGCAGCCCTGCGGCCGGAATACCGTCCAAGCCAGGTCCGTTGTTCGTGAGCGCGACACGGATGCCGCCGTCGGTGGCGCTCGCCGCCAGGTGCAGTTCGGTCGCGTGCGAATGCCGCAGGGTGTTCGATATCGCCTCGAGCAACAGCCGCTGCAGGCGGCGCATCGCGTCGCCGTGCTCGCCTGCTTCCCAGTGCGGCAGCAAGTCGACTTCCCAGCGCAGATCCAGTCCAGCGGCCTCGATGCGCCTTTGCAAGCGATAGCGCAGGCTGGCCAGCAACGCATTGACGTCGCCGGGCGGCATGCTCAGCGCATCGATCAGCAGCTTGAGCCGGTCCAGCGTCTCGCGCAGCGTCTGGGCGACCGCAAGCGGCTCGGCGCGCTCCTCTTCGAGCTGCCGCATCGCACTGGCCAGGTGGGTGCCGACGTCGTCATGCAGATCGCGCAGGACGAGTGCCCGTTCGGTCGCCACGGCGAAATCGCGATCGGCCTCGACGAGGTGAGCGAAAGACTCGCGCAGTTCCATCTCGCGCTGCCGGACGCGATCGGCGAGCCTGCGGTTCAACAGCGTCAGATCCTCCTGGGTGCGGGTGTAGTCGCCAGCGATCACCCATGCCGAGATCGACAGCGTCACGGGGGCGGCGTAGGCCACCAGGTGGGGGCTGTCGAACGGCAGGACGAAGATGGTGAGCAGCCAGTCATGAGCGCCGACGAGCATCCCGATGACAGCGGCGCTGCCCAGCAACAGCCGGTCGCGCCTCGACCGGCCTTGCGCATCGGACAGCAGCAAGACGGTTGCCCAGCCGCAAAGCGACAGCACGCCGAGGATCACCACCGCAAAGGCGATCTGTTGCCGGGTCGGGCCGACCAGGAACTGCAGCGCATTGGCAACGAGCACCAGGCCGATCGCGCCGAGCTCCAGGCGCGGTGATGACCGGCCGGCGAAGCGCAGGAAGAACAGCGCGAACAGAAGTGACGTCCAGATGTTGCAGAGGAAGATCAACATCTGCCAGGCACGCGGCGAAAATGGCGGGTCGGTGAGGAGGTCGTTGCTCGTGCAAAGGGCCCACAAGAGACTCGCCGCCGCAAAGTAGCCGTATTGCAGGGCTTCGCGACGGCGCAGCCAGATGATGGCGAACAGCACCCCGAGCGCAAACACGTAGGCGTCGACGACGGTCAGCAGGCTGACTCGCCAGAAGACACGTTGCTCATGGGCCTTCGAGAGCTCAGCGGCCGGCCCCGCGAACAGGTGGCCCAGGCCGCCGTCGCTGCTGGTCCCACAGCGCACCCGCAGGTACACGAGGTTGTCCGTCGCGGTCCATGCCGCTTGCGGAACCATGAACAGGAGCGGTGTGTTCCAGTGACGCGTCAAGTTGTCCGGTTCCATGCGCCCGGCGCGCCCGACCAGCATTCCGTTGACCCACAGGTCGCTGTTCATCGTCGCGTAGGCCACTTCGAAGGCCCACGGTTCGCGTTGCGCGGGATCGATGTGAACGCGCAGCCGGTACCACACGGTCCCTGCGCGCGCCCGGCCGTTCTCTGCCCAGCGATCGGGCAGCCGGACCGGCCGCCAGGCCGCGGCATCGGGCGGCGGCTGCTCGCCGGCGGACACCACGGCTTCAAGGTCCGAGATGGAGACGATGCCCTTCTGCGGCGACAGCGCGACGACGCCTGCAGCGTGTGCTGCGCCAGCCAGCGACCACGCGGCCATCAGCACGCGCAGGCTGCGTCCCCTCGTCATCAACAGGTCCGGCGCGTGCGGCGCCGGCGATCACATCGGCATTTCCTGGGCGACTCGGCGAAGGAAGACGTGACGTACTGCATGGCGGGAGCTTAAGCGCGATATCTACGGACGTCCGCCTCCCCCTTRCTCCTCGCGCTCACATGTTCATGGGACGCATCGTGGCGTCCGTGCCCTGCAGAAGCGGCGTCACGCCGCCTGCGGCGCACATGAAACGGCGGCCGCTCCACGAGATCCTTTTACCTCTCGTTACGCCTGGTGTGCCGTCATCAGTGGGCCACCGCCAGGCGGCGCACGAGGCCCGGCAACCAGCGGGTGGCGCCGTAGAGGAACTGCCCCTTCGGCGTGGGCACCACCATGAAGCGCTTGCGGGCGATGGCATCGAGGAGGACGCGTGCCACGTAGTCTGCCGTCACCGGTGCGATCCACGCTTCGGCCTCGCGCACCGCGGCCGGCTTGGTCTTGTTCTCGGTGTCGAATCCCGGCGTGAGGGTGGCCGGAGGGCACAGCACGGAGACCTCGACGCCGTGCCTGCGGTACTCGGAGTAGATCGATTCGCAATAGCCGACCACGGCGAACTTGGTCGCGGCATAGGCCGCCCAACCGAACGTGCCCACGAAACCAAGGATCGAGGACGTGTGGATCAGGTGGCCGCTCCCGCGCGCGCGGAAGAGCGGCAGGAACGCATGGCTGAGGTGGACCGTGCCCATGAAGTTCAGGTCCATCATCGAGCGATAGTCCTCCAGGGGCAGCTCTTCGAGATAGGCTGCGACCGCCCGCCCCGCGCAATTGATGACGTGCGTGGGCGTGCCGACCCGGGCGGTCAGGTCATCGCGCAGGGCCAGAACGCTGTCGTGGCGGGAGACGTCGACGACAAGCGTCTCGATGGTGGCGCGGCAGCCGGACATGCCGACCAGTTCGGCGCGTGCCTGGTCCAGCGCCGCGACGTGCCGCGCGGCGATGATGATCCGGCAGTCGAGCATGCACAGCCGCCGCGCGATGGCCAGGCCGATGCCTTGCGACCCCCCGACGATCAGGACTGTGTCTGAATCACGGATTCGACCCATCGAATTCTCCTTGTTGCAATGCCCGCACGTACTCAGATGATCTGCAGCGCCTTGGCGTGATGCGCCAGACGCTCCAGGGCATGGTCCATCTGCTTCGGTTCGAGTCCGCTGGTCACGCTCAGCCTGATGCGGGACTGTTTCTCGGGCACCCCCGGGAACACGACCGGCGTGACGACGATGCCGTCGTCATAGAGGCAGCTGCAAAGCGCCTTGACCTTGAGATCGTCGCGGACCATGACGGGAAAGATGGCCGAGGCGCTGGCTCCGATGTCGAAGCCCAGGGCACGCAATCCGCGTCCGAAGTACTCGACGTTTCGCCACAGGCGCTCGCGGATCGAGGGTTCGTCGTCGAGGATGCGAAGGGCCTCCAGGACGGATGCCGCGACGGACGGGAGCACGGATGCCGAGAACACATAGTGCCGGCTCGCCATCTGGAGATAGCGGATCAGCCGGCGCGATCCCGCCACGAAGCCGCCGACGCTGCCCAGGCTCTTGCTGAAGGTGCCGGCGACGATGTCGACCCCGCCGAGGATGCCGAAGTGTTCCGCCGTCCCCCGCCCTCGAGCGCCGAACACACCGGTGGAATGGGCCTCGTCGAGCATCAGCATCGCGTCATGGCGGCGTGCAAGCCTGACGATGTCCGCCAGCGGCGCCAGGTCGCCGTCCATCGAGTACACGCCCTCCACGACGACCAGCCGGTTGGCGTACTGGCTTCGCGAGCGAACCAGGATGCGCTCGAGCGCGTCGAGGTCGTTGTGCGCGAAGGTCCGCATGGGTGCGCCGCGGCAGCCTTCCATGACACTGCCATGCACGCAGCTGTCCACGATGGCGAGGTCGTTGCGCCGCAGCAGCGCCGACAGGACGCCGCAGTTCATGCCGAAGCCGGAGCTGTACAGCAGCGCGGCTTCGCAGTTCGTGAAGGCGGCGAGTTCTCGCTCCAGCCTTTCGTGCAGATCGGTGTTGCCGATGGCGGCGGGCGACGCGCTGGTTCCGGCGCCGTAGCGCTGGGTCGCGGCGATGCTGGCCGCGATGGTCGCCGGGTGCCGGGACAGGTCCAGATAGTCGTTCGATGCCAGGTTGATCACCTCGACGACGCGTCCGCTGTCGCGGTCCAGCAACCTGGCGAGGCCTGCCGAGCCGCCGGTTCTCACTCGCCGGTAGTGGTAGTGCCTGCGGCGCACCAGGTCGTCGACATACGCCGACAACTGCTCGAAGCGCTCGGCGAATGCCAAGGTGTCCTGCTGCGAAGCGACAAGGAACTCGTGCAGGCTCGAATGCCGCGAGTCGATCGGGCCCGTGGCCTTCGTGCGGCGGTCGTGCTCGTCGTGCGCCGTCGTCGCCACCCGGCTGCTGCAGTTCTCGGATTGATCCAGCACGTGAAGTTCCTTTCAGGCGGCGACGGGGTGGGCATGCCGTGGGCCCTGCTCATGGGCGGGCCGGTCGCTGCGGGCGACCGCGTCGAGTCGGCCGCCGACGTGGGCTGCGTGCGCGGCACTGCGCTGGAGCTTTCCACTGGTGGTTCGGGGAAGGCTGCCCTGGCTGACCAGCACCACGACGGCGGGGCGTACGCCGTGCCGCTGGGCGACCTCCGCCATGATCGCGTCGAGCACGGGCTGCGGATCGCTGCGCCATGTCCGCTTGATCTCCTGCACGATCAGCAGCGACTCGCGTCCGTTCTCTTCCAACGGCAGCGCGACGCCGGCATGCCGCCCGATCGCCGGATGGCAGGTCTCGACCGTCGCCTCGATGTCCTGGGGGTGATGGTTGACGCCGCAGATGACGATCAATTCCTTCAGGCGCCCGACGATCGTCAGCCCGCCGTCTCGAACGAAGCCGAGATCGCCGGTGCGCAGGAATCCTGCGCCGGCATCGCCGGCAATCCGCGCGTTGAAGACACGCTCGGTTTCCTCCGGCAGGCCCCAATAGCCGTGCGCAACGCTGCTGCCCCGGACCCAGACCTCGCCCACCCGGTCCGCGGGACACGGCCGCAGGGTGTTCGGGTCCACGATGACCACGTCGAGTCCGGCCAGCACCTGCCCGCAACTCACCAGCCGTTGCGCCGGCTCGGCGGCCTGCGGGGCGGCGACCCGGCCCTGCCCGAGTGCAGACGTTGCCACATTGACGACGCGTGCCGGCTCGCCTTCAGGCCCGCCCGACACCATCAGGGTCGCCTCGGCGAGCCCATAGCACGGGAAGAACGAACGGCTGCGAAAACCGCACGCCTCGAAACGCGACGCGAATCGCTGCAGCGTGTCGGCGCACACGGTTTCGGCGCCGCAGAAGGCCACCTCGAGGCTGCTCAGGTCGAGGCCGGCCAGTTGCTCCTGAGGCACCTTCTCGAGGCACAGCTCGTATGCGAAGTTCGGCGCCCCGGTGACGGTGGMCCGGTGCCGCGTCAGGGCCTGCAGCCACATCAGCGGATCGGACACGAATGCGCCGGCCGGCATGAGTGTCATCGGACAGCCATTGAAGAGCGGGCCGATCACGCCGGTCATCAGGCCCATGTCGTGGTGCAGGGGCAGCCAGCTGACGCCCACCGTGCGCTCGCTCAAGCCCATCGCCCGGCTGATCATCGCCGCGTTCTGCAGGAAGTTGCCGTGGGTGATGCATACGCCCTTGGGCGTCGCGGTGGATCCGGAGGTGTACTGGAGAACGGCCAGCGAGTCACTGAGGGGCGCCGCATCGATCCAGCCGCCGGATGTGCGGGCTTCGAGCTCGTCCGGCGTTCTCAACTGCAGCGCGGCAAAGGCTTCGTTCGTCGCTTGCAGTTGCACGAATCGCTTCAGCAGGGTGCCGGGCACGATGGCCATCCTGGCACCGGCGTTGCGCACGATGGATTCGGAGCGCGCGAGCGCACGCGACAGGTGCGGCGGACTCAAGGGAACCACGACGGCGCCGGCAAGGAGAATCCCGAAGAACGAGATGACGAAATCCGCGCCCGTGCCGACGTACAGCAGGATGCGTTCGCCGCGCAGGCCGGCCGCCTGCAGCGAAGCCGCAACCCGCTGCGCACGCTCGTGGAGTTCGCCGTAGGTGATCGGCGGATCGCCGGCGTCGCCGCGAGCAAGGAATCGATACGCCACCCGACCACCGCACTCGCGCGCCCGCGCTGCAAGCAGCTGGGTCAGGGATTCTGCAAATGCGCTGCGCACTGGCATCTTGGACTCCATGAATCGATCTCCGGCCCAGGTTCACTTGACGCGCACGACATCCGTCGCCACGCCCAGCGCGGCGAGCAGCCTGATGGCGGCATAGCCGATGTCGATCTCGTACCAGTGCCGGCCGAAATTGGCGGCCCCGGCATTCGCGTGGTGGCTGTTGTGCCAGGACTCGCCCAGTGACGGCACGCTCAGCCACCAGACGTTCCTGCTGGCGTCATCCGTGTCGTGGCTGCGCCTTCCGAAGGCGTGGCAGACGGAGTTGATCGCGTAGACCACCTGCAGGACCGCAAATTGCCGAAAGAACCCGGCGTACATCACGGCACTCGCGGCGGCGGCCGGCGACCCCGTCAGCAGTGCCGCGATGGCGCCGGGCAACAGGATCGAGGCAACATGGACACGCAGGTAGTGCTTCTCCATCCGCACCAGGGCTGCATCCCTCAGCAGGTCGGCCGCCAGTACGCCGGGGTTGGCCTTCCTGTTCATCAGCATCCAGCCGACATGGGCGTGCAGGAACGATCGCGCGCTGATGCTGCCGGTCTTGTCGAGGGGGCTGTGGGGATCGGAGTCGGTATCGGTTCGGGCGTGGTGCAGGCGATGGTGTGCCACCCAATACACCACCGGCCCCTGCCCCGCGGTGTAGCCCAGCACCGCCAGCAGCGCGCGCCAGAACGGGCCCACTGCGAAGCTGCGGTGCGCGAAGAGGCGGTGATAGCCGACGGTGATGCCCAATCCGCTGGCGAGGTAGAAGAGGACGAAGAGCCCTGCATCCAGGCCGGACACGCCCCACACGAAGGCGTACGGAACGGCAGCAAGGCCCATGACCGTGGACACCAGCACGGCCGCGGCGATCGCCAGCCGCTCCTTCCTGTGCGCCTGTGGCCGCAAGGTGAGATAGAGATCGCGATGGGGCTCGACGATCATCATCTTCAGTCCAGGCAGGCCGGCGCGGTCACGGCGACAGTCCTGGCTGCCATCCGGTCGAAAAGGTAGCGGGCGAGACTGTCGACCGTGGCGTGCTCGTACAGGATCGTCAGGTCCAGCATCAGGTCGAGGGATTCCTCGATGTGGCCGACGAAGGCGATGGCCTCGATGGACGAGAGGCCCAGGTGCTTCAACGAATGCTGCGGGCCGATGGCCAGCGCCTCGCAGCCTGCCTGCCTGGCCAGGGCCTGAATGACGCAGTCCTGCACGTCATGCAGCGAGAAACTCTTGTTCGTCATGGCGACTCCTCGTGGTTGAGACCCGGCGGGCTGGCGCTGCGGGTGTCGCAACGATAGGCCGCGAGCCGTGTCCGGAGGTCTCGTCGAGGTCACATTTGGGTTCATTCCACGTGCCGTCCGGCTATTCGCGACACAGCGCTTCGATGAGCGCGCACCAGTCGCCGAGGCTGAGCGCAGCCCAGGGCGCCGGGATGCCAATCGATCCTCGGCCGCTGTCGGGATGGGTGGAGACGACGCGATTCGACGTCACCGCGTTCAGCAGATGTTTCCCAAGATCCGTGAGCGTCGCATCGCCGCCCCGCGCGCGGCGGGTGTCTTCGTCGGCGCAGATGATCGGCTGGGCTCCCCGCTCCGGTTCGAACTGCGCCGCACAGCGGCCGGACGATGCGCGTGTTCCCGCAAGCTCCAGATGACGCTGGAGCATCTCGACCAGGGTCGACCTGCCGGCGCCGGTGCCACCGGTCTTCGGGCCCGGCCAGGACTCTCCACGCCAGCAGACGTCCACGTTCGCCACGAAGCGGTACCCGCGCTGGTTGACGGTCTGGATGAAGCGGCAGTGCTTCGCATCGTCTGCCAGCGCCGCGCGCAGTCTCGCCACGGCGCCCTTGAGCACGGACGGGCTGACGAATCGGTGGGTCCAGACGGCGTCGAGAATCTCATCGTGTGCGACCAGGCGTCCCGCGTGCGCCACCAGGTACGACAGCAACGCGAAGTTCTTCGCAGGCAAGGGAACGCGTTCTTCATCGCGCCACAGCGTGGCGTCGAGCGGATCCAGCCGGAAGGGCGGAAAGACGTACTGGCACTGCTGCAACATCGATGGGCCTCCTTCGCGCAACATCGTCGCGCGGTCTGCAAGGGGGCGCTTCCCATGAACATGGGAAATGATGCTCAGGTCTGCAGGCTCCCGCGACCTCAGGGGCGCGCAGGCGTCGAAGCCGCCTGCGCTGGTGGTGGCACCGGCAACAGAATCTCGACGCGCGTACCGTGGGCTCCCGTCACGACGCTCAGTGAGGCCGAGAGCGCCGCGGCGCGCTCCCGCATCGAGCGCAGTCCGTTGCCTTCGTGGCCGGACATGCCAAGGCCATCGTCGCTGAGGCTCACCTCGATACCCGTGGCCACGCCGCGCGCGGCCAGGGTCACCGTGGTGGCCTGGGAATGCTGCATCACATTGGACAGCGCTTCGAACAACAGAAACTGCAGGTGGCGCATCGCGTCGTGGGTTCCTGTCGGCCAGAGCGGCAGTTGCCTCACATCCCAGTGCAGCTCGACGCCGGAGGCCTCGATGCGCGCCTGGAGCCGGTAGCGCAGGCTGGCCAGCAAGGCATTGACATCACCCTCCGGCAGGTTGATGGCGTCGATGGACAATTTCAGCTGGCTCATTGACTCGCGCAGTGACTCCAGGACCTGGCTGGCGGAGATTCGTCCGCCTTCGAGCTGGCGCATGGCACTTGTCAGGAGCGAGCCCACGCCGTCGTGCATGTCGCGCAGGATGCGCGCACGTTCGGCAGCCACCGCCAGCGTGCGGTCGCTGCGCGCCAGCTTGTCCAGGGATTCATGCAGCTGGGCCTCGCGTTCGTGCACGAGTGCGGTCAGGTCTCCGTTCAACGCCTCGACCGCGCGGTGTGCGCGGCTGTGCTCGCCGGCGATCATCCAGCCCAGTGCCGACACCAGCACCGGCGCGACGTAAGGCAGCGCATGGACGTGCCCGAACGGCAACTGCCCTGTGACGACCATCAGGTCGTGTATTCCGGCCAGCCATGTTGCCGTCACCACCGGCACGAGCACGAGGCCGTCGCGCTGCGGGTGCGTCGCCAGGCTGCGCAGCATCAGCACCAGCGCCCAGCCGCCGGTGCCCAGCACGGGCACCATCAAGACCGCGTGGACAGGGTTCACGCCCTGGCCATGCGCAGGCGCGATGGCCACGGCAAGCGCTGCGAGCAGCGAGAACGCCAGTGCGCCTGCTTCGAGGCTTGGGATGCGCCGCCCGGCAAAGCGCAGGCAGAACAGGTTGATCAGCATCATGGACCACAGCCTCATCACGACGATCAACCACTGCCAGGCCGCGTCTGGCATGGGCGGGTCCTGCATCGTCATGTCGACATTGCTGAGACCCCAAAGAATGGTGCCACCCGCAAAGTAGCCGTAGTGCATCAATTCGCGTTTGCGCAGCCACACGAACAGGATGAACAAGCCCAGGGCCACCACGAACGCATTGGCGGCACTGACCAGCGTGTTCTGCCAGAACACCCGTTCGCCATGTCGCTGTGCCATGGCGTCGACCGTCCCGATCAGCATGGGCGCCAGGCCGCCGCGGTGCCCGGCGGCCGCCCGCACGCGGACGTGAACCACGTTGTCGCCGGCGACCCAGGCGCGGTCGGGAATCGGAAACAGCAAGGGCGTGTTCCAGTGCCGCGTGAGCCCCTCGTCCATGCGTCCGGCGCGTCCCGCCAGGACACCGTTGACCCAGAGGTCGGCATTCATGCTGACGCGCGGCAGCAGCAAGGCCCATGGCCCGTCCGGCGGGCCCGCCAGACGCACGTTGAAGCGATACCAGGCCGTGCCTTCCAAGGCCGGGCGCGACAGCGCCCAGGCATCGGGCAGACGGCCGGCGACCCAGGGCGCCTCACCGCCGGGTGGGGTGCGCGAGGCGCTGACCAGCGCGTCGACCCGCGTGACCTGCACGGGCGACATGCCGCCGCCCAGCGCAAGAACCGGCGCCGAACCAGGCTCGGTGGCCGTACGGCCCGCAGGCCCTGTCGAGTCCGCCGTACCGCACAAGGGGAATRCCAAAGCCACCAGGCACCGAAGGAGCCAAGGGCGCAGCACGGGCTCAGCCCCGGGATTTCAGGCTGCTCAGCAAGCCCATGCGACTGGCCTCGAACACGGCCTCGCTGCGCGAATGGACGGCCAGTTTGCCGTAGAGGTTCTTGATGTGCGTCTGCACCGTGTGCATCGTCACCCCCTTCAGCTGCGCGATCTCGGCGTACGACAGGCCTCGGGCGATCAACTCCAGCACCTCGGCCTCGCGCGGAGAAAGCAGGTCGGCATTCAGGGCATCGGGCGCCTGCGGGGCCCGCGGCGCGACAGTCTGGCGCAGGCGATCCAGCACCTTGCGCGCGATCATCGGCGAGATCGGCGAGGCGCCGCCCTTGACGTCCAGAATGGTCTGCGCCACATCGGCCGGCGTCGCATCCTTGTGGATGTAGCCCACGGCGCCGGCCTCGACACAGGACAGCACCGTGTCCTCGTCGCCGAACACCGACACCACGATCACTTCGCAAGCCGGCTGCGTCGTTGCCAGATGACGCAACAGGTCAATGCCGTTTCCGTCCGGCAGGCCCAGGTCGGTCAGGAGCACGTCGGCGGTGTGCGAGTCGAACCAGTCGCGCGCATGCGCCAGCAATCCGAATGACGCCACCAGCTGCAGCGAGGAGTGGCCGGCGACGCATTCCTCGAAGTAGCCACGAATTTCCGCATCGTCTTCGAGCAGCGCTACCCGCCAGCTGAGTGTTGCCATGGCTAGATCTTCGACTGATTCATGGGCCGGAGCTTAAGGCGCGCGCGCGCCCTGGCGGCAAACCGGGCCTGCGGGCTCACATATTCATGGGAGGTTCTTTTTTGCGACGTGACGCACAAGCCTAGACCAGCCGCTCGATCTTCGACTTGCGCCACACCAGCCGGTAGAACGCCGACTGCAGCACGAGCATCGAGACGAACGCGATCGGGTACGACCACCAGACGCCTTCGAGGCCGATGCGCTGCGACAGCCCGTAGGCGGCCGGTACCTCGATCGCGACGATGCAGAAGATCGAGATGGACATCGGCACGAGCACGGTGCCCGAGGCGCGCATGACGCCGCTGACGACCGACGCGCAGCCGAACACGACGCTGCTCCACAGCATGATGTGCAGCAGGGACTGGGCCAGCTCGATGACCGGCTGGCTGGTGATGAACAGCGCCATCAGGTGGCGCGAGAACAGGTAGCCGATGACGACCAGCGTGCCGGTGATCACGAGGTTGAGCACGATGCCGGTGCGGGTGATGGCCCCGAGCTTGTCGGCGCGGCCGGCGCCGATGGCCTGGGCGCCGAGGATCGACGCGGTGATCGCGATCGACAGCGCCGGGAACTGCACGTAGTTGACGACCTGGTTGACGGCGCCGTAGGCCGCGGTGGCGTCGGAGCCGAAGCGGTTGACGAGGGCGAGCAGCGCGATCTCGGCCAGCGAGATGACGACCATCTGGATGCCGGTGGGCATGCCGATCTTCAGCACGAGCTTCAGCAGCTGCGGCTGGATGCGCAGCGAGCGCAGCAGCTCGCGGTCGGGCGACAGTGGGTGCCTGGCGCGCCGCAGGTGCACGAGGAGGTAGAGCAGGGCGGCGATGAACGACACGATGGACGCAGCGGCGGCGCTGGTGACGCCGAGCTGCGGCAGCCCGCCCCAGCCGCGGATGAAGGCGGGTGTCATCACGCACGAGACGAGGGTCGACAGCAGCAGCGCGTAGAGCGGCGTGACGGTGTCGCCGACGCCGCGCAGCAGCTGCGTGATCAGGATGAACACCATCAGCCCGGGCATCGCGAGCATCATGAGCCGCGCATAGCCGACGGCATCGTCGACCACGTCGGCGGGCGTGCCGAGGGCATGCAGCAGATGTTCGGTGAACACGCCGCCGAACAGCGCGATGACGAGGCCGACGCCGAAGCCGAGCGTGATGGCGGTGCCGGCGATGGCCTTGACCTTGTGCGTCTCCTTCGCGCCCCAGGCCTGGCCGATCAGCACCGAGCCGCCGGCGCCGATGCCGATCACCAGCGTGATGAAGAAGAACACGATCGGGAAGACGGCGGCGGTCGCTGCGAGGGCCCGGGTGCCGAGCATCTGGCCGACGAACACGGCGTTGAAGGTGCCCGACAGGCCCTGCAGCACGTTGCCGACGATCATCGGGCCGAGGAAGGCGAGGAAGATGCGCCACAGGGGGCGCTGGTCTGTGGCGATCGATGGTCTGGTCATGGGGTCGGGATGATGCCAGTGTTCGTTGACTGCCGTGTTGCGCTCAAGCGGGCAAGCTCAGCGCCGCAACAAGCCCACCGTCCGGATGATTGCGCAGCCGCACATCCCCGCCGTGCTCACGCGCAATGCGACGCGCGATCGACAGCCCGAGCCCCGACCCATCGGCATGCATGGTCCGCCCGTGCTCCAGCCGCACGTACGGCTCGAAGATCTCCTCGAGCGAATCTTCCGGCAGCCCCGGCCCGTGGTCCCGCACCAGCACCGAGCACTTGCCATCGCCCAGCTCGGCACCGACCTCGATCTCGCGGCCGTAGCGCAGGCCGTTGTCGATCAGGTTGCCCAGCGCACGCTTCAGCGCCAGCGGCCGGCCCGTCACCGCGATCGGCGGCAGCGACACCGCGATCTTCGCGCCCGAGGCCAGCGCCGCCGAGGTCAGCCGCTCCACCAGCCGGTCCAGCCGCACCTCGGCCAGGTTCTCGTGCACGTCGCTGTCCTTCACGCTCTGCAACGCGCCCTTGACCATCATGTCGAGCTCGTCCAGGTCCTCGTGGAAATCGGCCCGCACCGCGTCGTCGTCCAGCAGCTCGGTGCGCAGCTTCAGCCGCATGATCGGCGTCTTCAGGTCGTGCGAGATGCTGCCGAACAGTCGCTCCCTGTCTTCGACGAAACGCTGGATGCGCGCCTGCATCTCGTTGAAGGCACGCGCGGTGCGCTGCAGCTCCACCGTGCCGGTCTCCGGCACCTGGTTCGGGTGCATCGCGTTGCCGAACTCGCTGGCCGCCTGCGCCAGCCGCGACAACGGCCGCGTCAGGCTGCGCGCCACCAGCAGCACCAGAACCAGTACCGTCATCAGCGTCGCCCCCTGCAGCAACAGCCGGTCGCTGCTCAGCGGGTTCGCGTTGTCGAGGAAGTACGGATCCGGCAAGGTCGTCGCCAGCAGCAGCCAGCCGCCCGGCTCGATCTCGGCCTGGATCACCAGCAGCGGCGCCGGCCGCGGCCGCAGCAGCAGCGAGGCCTCGACCCAGCTCTCGGGCAGCTCGCGCAAGCTGCGGCCATCATCGGCCACCACCAGCGTGTCCGGCCACGCGAACGCGGCCTCGAACGACGTGGTGTCGCCCACCTGCGCCAGCAGCCGCTCGCGTACGCTGCGCACCACCGTCTCCGACAGGCGCGACGGCGCGAACGCACCGGTCGCCACGCGCGCCCGGTTCACGTTGACGAAGAAGCGCGTGCCGCCCATCGTGCGCAGTTGCTCGATCAGCAACGGCCGGTACTGCGCCGGCAGGTCGCGGAAGAAACGGATCGCGCCGGCCGCGCTCTGCGCCGTCTGCTGCGCGGCATCGCGCGCATCGCGCAACGCATTCGCGCGCAGCTGCCAGGCCCAGATCGCCGTGCCCAGCAGCTGGCTCAGCAGCACGCCGGCCACCATCACCAGCATGATCCGCCCGCGCAGCGTGCGCGGCAGCAGCCGCTGCGCCACAGTACGCCAGTCAATCATGCGAGGCCAGCACCTCGACGGAGAACACATAGCCGCTGCTGCGCACCGTCTTGATCAGCGCCGGCTGCTTGCCGTCGTCGCCCAGCCGCTGGCGCAGCCGGCTCACCTGCACGTCGAGCGAACGGTCGGCCGGGCCGAGGTCGCGGCCGCGCGTCTGCTCCATCAGCCGCGCTCGCTCCATCACCTCGCCGGCATGCTCGGCCAGCAGCCGCAGCAGGTCGAAATCCATCGCGGTCAGCGCCAGCGGCTGGCCGTCCGGCCCCGTCACCGTGCGCTCCAGCCGATCCAGCCGGAAGCCGGCAAAGCGCAGGTAGCGCGCTGCCGCGCCGCCCTCGGTCTGCCCGGCGCGCCGGTGGATCGCCTTGATGCGCGCCAGCAGCTCGCGCGGGTTGTACGGCTTGCCGATGTAGTCGTCGGCACCGAGCTCCAGCCCGACGATGCGCTCGGTGTCGTCCGCGCTCGCGGTCAGCATGATGATCGGCAGCGTCGGCGCGCGCTGGCGCACCATCTGGCACAGCGCGAAGCCGTCGGTGTCGGGCAGCATCACGTCGAGGATCACCAGGCTCAGGTCGTCGCGGTAGCGCTCGAAGCCGCTGCGGAAGCTCGCGCCGTCGGCCGCGAGCTGCACCACGTACTGGTGCTTCTCCAGGTACAGCTTCAGCAGCTGCCGGGTCTTCTGGTCGTCGTCGACGGCGAGGATGGTGCGCTTGCGGGCGAGGTTCATGGCGCAGTCTTCAAGGAGAAGCGGGCGATCGCGCCGCGCTGCGGATCAGCGCCACCAGGCGCTCCTGCGCGCGGGCGGGCGTGACGGCGGGGTCCTTCACATAACGGTGCAACGCATCGGCCAGCGCGTCCTTCGTGGCCTCGTCGGCCGCCATCCGGTGCGCGATGCTCGGCAGCAGCGGGCTGTCGGCGCGCTTCAGCGTCTGCCACGAGTCGCGTGCGCATTCGTCGAGCTGGGTGGGGTCGATGTCGTCGCGCACCGGCACCGAGCCCTTGGCCTGGTTGTAGGCGAGCTGCGCCGCCGGCGACACCACCACTTCGGCCATGCGCTCCTGCTCGGCCTCGCGCTTCTTCGTGCCGGCCAGCATCGCCAGCGTGTCGATGCTGTACAGGTGCATGCCGGCGGTGCCCGGCACCGGCGCGCAGCCGTAGTCGCGGCCGGCCTGCGCGCCCCAGGCGGTCAGCTCGCCGCCGGTCCAGTCGCCCATGATCAGCATGCCGGCATCGCCGGTGAAGAGCTGGCGCGCCGACGCGGTCCAGCGCTGCTCGATGGCCGTCTCGCCATTCAGCCGCCGCAGCCAGCGCAGCCGCTCCAGCGCCTTCATCACGCGCGGGTCCTGCCAGGCCTGCCAGCGCTGCGTGGCGGCGAGCTCGGCATACAGCGCCGGCCCGCCCTCGGACAGCAACAGCGTCTCGAACACGGTGGCGATCTGCCACGGCTCGTCGCTCCACGCGAACGGTGCGACGCCGGCGCTGCGCAGCGTGGCCGCCGCCTGCTCGACGTCGCCCCAGCCCTTCGGCACGCCGAGCTTCAGCCGCGCCCACACCCGCTGGTTGTAGAACAGCGTGTTGATGCGGTGCACGCCGAGCGGTGCCGCGACGATGCGGCCGCGGTGCGTGATCACGCGCTGCACCACCGGAAACAGCGACTGGCTCCAGCGGTTGCGCTGCGCCACCTCGTCGAGCGGCAGCACCAGTCCGAGGTCCGACCAGTCGGCCAGCGTGCGGCCGATCACCTGCGCGGCATCGGGCGGGTCGCGCGCCAGCACGCGGCTGTTCAGCACCTTCATCGCGCCGCCGCCGCCGCCGCCGGGAATCGCCGCGTCGTTCCAGGCGATGCCGCGCTTGTCGAGCTGCTGCACCAGCTGCTCGACGGCGCGGCGCTCGCCGGCCGAGGTCCACCAGTGCAGCACGTCGAGGGTCTGGGCCGGCGCGGAGGTCGCCGCACCCGCGAGCAGAAGAAGCGTCAGGGCAAACCCTCGCCACGCGCCTGTCGAATCCCTGCGAATTGCAATGTTGTGTAAGGCGCGGGCCGCGGCACGGCCCTTCGCGGCCCCTGCGCAGGCGCGCAGGGCAGCGTAAGGAAGCGTGAGCGCGTCATGTCGCCTCATGGTTGGAAATCCCTGGAATGACAAGCACTTGGCCTCGTGCAGCGGTGCCGGGCGCGGACCCTCGTGCGGGCCTCGTGTCACACGGCGGCCGATGGTACCTTGCGCCCCGCCCATCCACCGAAGGAGACCACCCCATGACCCGCCCCGTTCGCACTGCACTGGCTTGCGCCGCCCTCGCATTGACGGCGAGCGCCCAGGCCGGCTCGCTCGTCATCGAAAGCTGGCGCACCGACGACAAGGCGCTGTGGGACGAGGTGCTGCTGCCGGCCTTCACGAAGGCGCACCCCGGCATCACGGTGAAGTTCTCGCCGACCGCGCCGCCGGAATACAACTCGGTGCTGAGTGCCCGCCTGGCCGCGGGCAGCGCCGGCGACCTGATCACCTGCCGCCCGTTCGACGTGGCGCTCGACCTCTACAAGAAGGGCCGCCTCGCGAAGCTCGACGGCGAACCCGGCCTCGCGAACTTCCCCGATTCCGCCAAGGTCGCGTGGCAGACCGACGACGGCAAGGACACCTACTGCCTGCCGATGGCCTCGGTGATCCACGGCTTCTTCTACAACAAGAAGATCTTCGCGGACGCCGGCGTCACGCCGCCGGCCACCGAGGCGGAGTTCTTCGCGGTGCTCGACAAGATCAAGGGCCAGGGCAAGGTCGCGCCGATCGCGCTCGGCACCGCCGACCAATGGGAGACCAGCCAGATCGTCTTCACCGGCATCGGCCCGAACTACTGGAAAGGCGAGGAAGGCCGCCGCGCGCTGATCGCCGGCAAGAAGAAGTTCACCGACCCCGAGTTCGTCGACGTGTGGGCCACGATGGCCAAGTGGTCGGCCTACCTGCYCAAGGGCTACCAGGCCGAGACCTACGGCGACTCGCAGAACCTGTTCGCCTCCGGCAAGGCGGCGATCTACCCGACCGGCTCGTGGGACATCGCGTACTTCGAGAAGGAGCCCGGCTTCGAGTTCGGCGCCTTTCCGCCGCCGGTGCGCAAGGCCGGCGACGCCTGCTACATCTCGGACCACACCGACATCGGCATGGGCATCAACAAGGCCGCCAAGAACCCGGCGGATGCCAAGGTGTTCCTGACCTGGCTCGCGTCGAAGGAATTCGCCGAGCTGTACACCAACAAGGCGACCGGCTTCTTCTCGCTGTCGAAGCACGCGGTCGACGTGAAGGACCCGGTGGCGCGGCAGATGATCGGCTGGCGCGCGCAGTGCAAGTCGACCATCCGGCTGAATGCGCAGGTGATGAGCCGCGGCGAGCCGAGCATGGAGAACGAGCTGTGGACGGTGAACTCGCAGGTCCTCAACGGCAAGCTCGCACCGAAGGATGCGGCGCAGCGCATCCAGAGCGGCTTTGCCAAGTGGTACGCCCCCCAGAAGTGATGACGTCCCCCCCGAAGTGCTGCGCGCCTCCCCCCGAGGGGGCGCCCCCGATGGCCCGGCAAAGCCGGTTCCATGGGGGCCGCTGGGTATGAAGCGCTTTCCTTGGCATGCGGTGGTGTTCCTCGCACCGGCCGTGCTGGTCTACACCGCGTTCAGCGCCTGGCCGCTGGTCGACACGCTGCGGCTCAGCGCCTACGGCACCGGGCCCGATGGCGCGGTGTCGTTCGTCGGGCTGCAGAACTTCCGCACGCTGCTGTTCGACGCGCAGTGGTTCGAGAGCTTCCGCAACGCGATGGTGAACAACGTCGAGTTCTTCGTCATCCACTCGCTGGTGCAGAACCCGGTGGCGCTGGTGCTGGCGGCACTGCTGTCGCTGCGCGGCCTGCGCGGCGCGGCGGCCTACCGCACGGTGCTGTTCCTGCCGACGCTGCTGTCGGTGGTGATCATCGGCTTCAGCTGGCAGCTGATCCTGTCGCCGCTGTGGGGCGTCACCGAGAAGCTGCTCTGCTTCGTCGGGCTGGAGCGCTTCTTCGGCCCGTGGCTCGGCATGGAGGAGACCGCGCTGCCGGTGCTGACGCTGATGTCGGTGTGGCAGTTCATCGGCATCCCGATGATGCTGATCTACGCGGCGCTGATCGCGATCCCCGAGGACATCATCGAGGCCGCCGTGGTCGAGGGCGCCGGGCCGTGGCGCATCTTCTGGGCGATCCGGCTGCCGCTGATCCTGCCGACGCTCGGGCTCGTCAACATCCTGACCTTCGTCGGCAATTTCAATGCGTTCGACCTGGTGTATGCGGTGAAGGGCGCGTCGGCCGGCCCGAACTTCGCGACCGACCTGCTGGGCACGCTGTTCTACCGCACCTTCTTCGGCTACCAGTCGCAGCCGGGCAGCGCGACGATGGGCGCGGCGCTCGCGACGCTGATGTTCCTGGTGATCCTGTCGGGCATCGCGGTCTACCTGTTCGTCGTGCAGCGGCGGCTGCGGAGGTTCGCGCTGTGAGCCGCTCGATCCGCTCGCCGGTCCGTTCACTCTTCGTGCACCTGACGCTCGGCGGCTACTCGCTGCTGGTGCTGTTCCCGATCCTGCTGGTGCTGGTCAACTCGTTCAAGACGCGGCGCGCGATCTTCGACGACCCGCTCGGGCTGCCCACCACTGCCACGCTCAGCGTGGTCGGCTATGCCAAGGTGCTGGGCAACGCGTCGATCGGCGGCATGTTCGCCAACAGCGTCATCGTCACCGGCTGCTCGCTGGTCCTGATCCTGCTGCTCGGCGCGATGGCCGCGTGGGCGCTGACCGAGTACCGCTTTCCCGGCAACCGGCTGCTGGCGCTGTTCCTCGCGTTCGGGATCATGGTGCCGATCCGGCTCGGCTCGGTGTCGATCCTGCAGACCATGGTGGCGTTGAACCTCGTCAACACGCTGACCGCGCTGATGCTGGTGTACGTGGCGCAGGGGCTGCCGCTGGCGATCCTGATCCTGTCGGAGTTCATCCGCCAGGTGCCTGGCGAGCTGAAGGACGCGGCGCGCTGCGACGGCGTCAGCGAGTACGTGATCTTCCTGCGCATCGTGCTGCCGCTGGTGCGGCCGGCGGTCGCGACGGTGGGCGTGTTCACGATGGTGCCGATCTGGAACGACCTGTGGTTCCCGCTGATCCTCGCGCCCTCGGAAGGCACGCAGACGCTGACGCTCGGCGTGCAGCAGTTCATCGGCCAGTTCGCGACCGACTGGAACGCCGTGCTGGCCGCGCTGTCGCTGGCGGTGCTGCCGGTGCTGGTGGTGTATGCGCTGCTGTCGCGGCAGCTGATCCGCGGCATCACCGCGGGTGCTCTCAAGTGAAGAAGTGAATTCCGCCCACCCATGACCCAAGTCACGCTGACCAACGTCTCGAAATCCTATGGCGACACCGTCGTGCTGCAAGGCGTCGACCTGCAGATCGACGCCGGCGAGTTCGTCGTGCTGGTCGGCCCSWSCGGCTGCGGCAAGACCACRCTGCTGCGCATGATGTGCGGGCTCGAGGAGATCACCGGCGGCGAGCTCGCGATCGACGGCGTGGTGGTGAACCACCTGCCGCCGGCGCAGCGCGGCATCGCGATGGTGTTCCAGAGCTACGCGCTGTACCCGCACATGAACGTGTTCGACAACATGGCCTTCGGCCTGAAGCTGCACGGTGCCGACCGCGCCGAGCGCAAGCGGCGCATCGAGGCCGCGGCCAAGGCGCTGCACATCGACCACCTGCTGCAGCGGCTGCCGCGCGAGCTCTCCGGCGGGCAGCGCCAGCGCGTCGCGATCGGCCGAGCCATCGTGCGCGACCCGAAGCTCTTCCTGTTCGACGAGCCGCTGTCGAACCTGGATGCCTCGCTGCGCGTGAAGACGCGCGTCGAGCTGGCGCGGCTGCACCGCGAGCTGAAGGCGACGATGGTCTACGTGACGCACGACCAAGTCGAGGCGATGACGCTCGGCGACAAGATCGTCGTGATGCACGAGGGCCGGGTGCAGCAGGCCGGCACGCCGGTCGAGCTGTACGAGCAGCCGGCGAACCGCTTCGTCGCCACCTTCATCGGCTCGCCGGCGATCAACCTGCTGCCGGCGACCGTGTCGGCCAGCGGCCGCGACGGCCTGGTGCTGGCACTCGCGCGCGGCGCACAGGCTAGGGCGCAGGTCGAGGCCGGCGAGTTGCGCAACGGCCAGGCGGTGGAGATCGGCATCCGGCCGGAGCACTTCACGAGCGTGGCGCCGAATGCGATGGCCAGCGCCGCGCAGGACGGCGACGGCGTGCGCTTCGAGGGCGAGGTGGTGCTGGTGGAGCAGCTCGGCGAATCGCACCTCGTCTACATGCGCACCGACGGCGGCGAGGAACTGGTGATGCGCGGCAGCGCGCTGACCCGCGCCCGGCCGGGCGACCGGGTGGCTTGGYGGGCGCCGGCCCAGGCGCTGCACGTGTTCGATGCGGAGGGCCGGGCGCACCGGCGGCTGCACGGGTTGGAATCCCTGGAGGGCACGCGGACAAACGCGTAGGCGCCGGACCGTGTTGCAAAACTACAATGCGACCCGCGTCGTGGGTGCAAGGCAGCCGCGACACGCTGTTTTCCCCCGCATCCCGAGGACCGACCTACCGTGAAACGAGCATCTCTCCGGCTGAAGCTGGTTGTCGTGTCAGCCACCATCGCAAGCACCCTGGGATCGGCGCAGGCCGCCGGCCTGTTCGATTCAGTGCTGGGMCGCGAGGGCACCCAGGCCGAGCAGAGCGCGAAGGCCCGGCAGCGCATCTGGCGCATCCGCGAGTTCAGCACCGTGCAACTGCTGGGCCGCGAGGCCGGTGCCCCGGAGAACCAGCACCCGGTGAAACTGAACGCCGACGCGCTGCGGATCGCGCTGGGGCAGTTCAAGTCGCTCGATTCGCGCGGCAAGGAACGCCCGCTGTTCGACGCGGACGAACTGGCCGAGATCAGCGAGCCGATCGCCCAGGCCTTCGCGAATGCCGAGCCCGGCGACGACGTGCTGCTGGTGTCGAGCGCCCGGCGCGACGGCTTCCTGGCGCCGCCGACGGCCGTCACCGCGCGGCTGTTCGTCGAGGGCGGCAACCTGAATTTCATCGCCCACGACAGCAACTTCGAGTTCGTGCACATCGTGCGCTCGACCAGCATGTCGCCGAACTTCCTGTACGGCGCGCGCGGCAAGGCGTCGGATGTGAAGCTGGTCGGCGCCGGTGCGGGCAACCGGCGCAGCGACTGGCTGACGGTGTCGCTGACGCAGGCCACCACCGTGCCGACGCCGCCGCCCCCGCCGCCGCTGGTGCTGGCGGCACCGCCCGCGGCCGCTGCGACGCTCACGCCGGTGGCACCGTCCGTTGCGGCGCCGGCGGTCGCGGCACCGGCTGCGCCGATCGTCAAGCCGGCCGACCCGAAGGCCGACGAGATCGAGCGCCGCCTGACCGCGCTGAAGCAGCTGCGCGACAAGGGCCTGATCACCGACGACGAGTACAAGCAGAAGCGCAAGGACATCCTGCAATCGCTGTGACCTGCCGCCGGATCCGACATCGTCCCCCCGAAGAGGGAGTCAATCGGATGGATGGATTCGCGGCGCGGCATCGAACATAGTCTCGCCTCGCGGCAGGGGTTGCCGTCGTGGAGCGCGAGATGCAGTTCGATCAGCAATTCAACGAGGGTGATTTCCGGATCTATGTGGCAGCGCAGGACAGCGGCCGCGGCCGCGGCTACACGGCCGCCGTCGTCGTGAGCCGCGTGCGCGGCGCGGTGAACACGCCCTGCGAGGTGTACCGCGACTGCTGCCTGGCCGGCGGCCACCGCTGGATCTCGCGCAGCGCCGCGCTGTCGTATGCGGTGTCGGTGGGGCGGGAGATCGCGCACACCGAGCCGTCGCGGCTGGCGCATTGCTGATCTGGAATCGCGCGCTGAAATCGATCTCTCAAAACGGACCGACAAAGAAAAAGCGGATGGTGCAAGCACCATCCGCCCGAAGAAGCCGCAGTGTCATTGGGAGGAGGGAGGAGGTAACTGCGGCTCCGTGTCCGTGACTTTAACCCGGGATGCACCCTCAATTTGTAGGACGACACGCCGTTTTGTTGCGAATGGTGTGCTCATCCCCCGCCGCCCCCTTCGCCCTCGCCATCGGCCAGGCGTGACGGGTCGAGCAGCCGCTCGAGCTCGGCGCGGCCGAGTTCGGTCTGCTCGTCGGCCACGTCGAGGATGGGGCGCCCTTCGCGGTAGGCCTGCTTCGCGATCTCGGCGGCGCGCGCATAGCCGATCAGCGGATTCAGCGCGGTCACCAGGATCGGGTTGCGCGACAGCGCATCGCGCAAACGATCGCCGCGCACCGTGAAGCCGGCGATCGCCTTGTCGGCCAGCAGGTGGCTGACGCGTGCGAGCAGCTCCAGGCTCTCGACGAGGTTGCGTGCGACCAGCGGCAGCATCACGTTCAGCTCGAAGTTGCCGGACTGGCCGGCGATGGTGATCGCGGCGTCGTTGCCGATCACCTGGGCCGCGACCATCGTGGTCGCCTCGGGGATCACCGGGTTGACCTTGCCGGGCATGATCGACGAGCCCGGCTGCAGCGCCTCGAGCTCGATCTCGCCGAGGCCGGCCAGCGGGCCGGAGTTCATCCAGCGCAGGTCGTTGGCGATCTTCATCAGGCTCGCGGCCAGGCTCTTGAGCTGGCCCGAGACCGAGACCGCGGTGTCCTGCGCGCCCATCAGTGCGAAGTAGTCGTCGCCGGGGCGGAAGGCCTGTTGCGTGAGGCCGGCCAGCTCCTCGCAGGCCAGGCGCGCGAAATCCGGGTGCGCGTTGACGCCGGTGCCGACGGCGGTGCCGCCGAGCGCGAGCTGGGCCAGGTCGCCGCGCAGGGCCTCGAGCCGCGCGATCTGCGCATCGACCTGCGAGGCCCAGCCGCCGAGCGCCTGGCTCAGGCGCACCGGCATCGCGTCCATCAGGTGGGTGCGGCCGGTCTTCACGTGCTCGTGCACGCTGCGGGCCTTGTCGCGCGTCACCTTCGACAGGTGGTGCAGCGCGGGCAGCAGCTGCTCGGCGAGCACGACGCCGGCGCTGACGTGGATCGCGCTCGGGATCACGTCGTTGCTGCTCTGGCCGTGGTTGACATGGTCGTTGGCCGAGACCGGGCGGCCGAGGCGGCGCGTCGCGAGCGTCGCGATCACCTCGTTGGCGTTCATGTTCGAGCTGGTGCCCGAGCCGGTCTGGAAGACGTCGAGCGGGAAGTGCGGCATGAAGTCGCCGTCGAGCAGCTCGCGGCAGGCGGCCTCGATCGCCTGCGCGGTGTCGGGCTCGAGCTTGCCCAGGCGCGCATTGGCCCGTGCGGCGGCGAGCTTGAGCTGGATCAGCGCGCGGATGAACGCCGCCGGCAGCCGGCCGCCGCTGACGGGGAAGTTCAGCACGGCGCGCTGCGTCTGCGCGCCGTACAGCGCGTCGGCGGGGACGGCGATGTCGCCGAGGCTGTCGTGTTCGAGGCGGGTGGCGGGGGAGGGCATGGAGGCGGGGCGTCAGTGGGGGAGGAATGGATCATGGCCGACGCGGGCCGACCTCGATGCATGCATTGATAATCGCCGGGGTTGCCTCGAAGATCCGCTGCCGGCGTGGCGAAATCGGTATACGCAAGGGACTTAAAATCCCTCCTCCTCGCGGAGATGCGGGTTCAAGTCCCGCCGCCGGCACCATGCGTTGACTTTGTTCACTTGGTCCCGGCCGGCGCCCGGTTGTACCGTTCCATTCCCTGGCGTGAAGCAGTAGATCGCCTCTTCTGACTTCCGGCCGGCATGCACCTCGTCAACCCCACGCCTTACCTTGCTGGATGGAACGTCGGCCATCGACCCGACGGGCGCGAACTCGCGGTGGTCGTCGTCAAGGCCAGCTTCGTGCTGAGCAGTTGTGGGGAGGGAACGCCGCAGCTCGCGCAGGCGCAACTGCCGCTGTACGAGGCCGACGTGCCGGGCCAGGATCCGGCGCGCAACGCCCCGGTCCACGAGAACGACTTCAGCGTCTTCAAGCCGCATTGCGACATCCTGCTGAGGGCCCGCGCCCACGCGCCGGGCGGCCGGCCCGTGACGCGGATGGAGGCCGGCTTCATGGTGGGCAGCTGCCGCAAGGTGGTGACGGTGCTCGGCCACCGCGAATGGCGCCGTGGCGTGATCGGCGTGGCGGCGACCGATCCGCAGCCGTTCACGACGCAGGAGATCGGCTACGACCATGCGTTCGGCGGCACGGACATCGATCCGTCGGACCCCGGCCGCATCGAGCTGTACCGGCCCAATCCGGCAGGCACCGGCTATTGCCGCTTCCGGCAGAACCTGCCCGGCATGGCCTTGCCGGCGACCGAGGAACCCGGTCATCCGGTCGAGCGGCCGGACGGGCACTACCGCCCGATGGCCTTCGGTCCGCTGGGGCGGCATTGGCTGCCGCGCGTCGCGCATGCCGGCACCTACGACGAGCGCTGGCAGCGCGAGAAGATGCCCTGGCTGCCTGACGACTTCGACCCGCGCTACCACCAGGCGGCGCCACCCGACCAGCAGATTCCCTATCCCCACGGCGGCGAGCCCATCGTGCTGGCGCACCTGAGTCCGCTGCCGCGCATCGAGGCCCGGCTGCCGAGGGAGCCCGTGCACGTGCGCTTCGTGCGCCATGGCGCGCCGGTCCTGGACGTGCAGGCGCAGATCGACACGGTGTTCATCGAGCCGGACGAAGACCGCCTGTGCCTGACGTGGCGTGCGAGTTGCCCGCTGATCCGTGACCCGTTCGAACTTCGCGAAATGCAGATCGAGACCACCTCCACCCGCACCCCCGGCCTGCTGCGTGCACGCCAGACCGGCAAGAAGCACTACCGCGGCCTGGCTGCGCTGGCGCGTGCGCGCAAGGGTGGCGCATGAGCCGCGCTGCGGGCCTCTCGGTGTTCGGCCACGCGATGCTCACCGCGGTGGGCGCCGACGGGCCGGCCACCTGCGCCGCGATGCGCGCCGGCATCAATGGCGCCCGCCGCGCCAAGCTGTGGGACTTCACGGTCGGTGAAGACCTGAACGCGGCGCGGCCGCGCCTGCACCAGTGGTGGGAAGGGCCGACGATGACCGCGCCGCTGGCCATTCCGGTGATCACTCAATGCGCGCAGCGGGCCGCGGAACTCGGCATGGCGCCTGCCGCGTCCGGCGCCCTCGCGCTGCCGGTGCTCGTCATCCTGCCGCCTGCGGACCGGCCGTTTCGCGCCCCTGACCTCGAACCGATGGTGATGAGCGACCTCGCCCGCCACTGGGGTGGCG
>NZ_JBFUFQ010000067.1:0-27614 GCF_056403355.1 Rhizobacter sp. P2_H3
ATGTATGCCGGGCGCATCGTCGAACGCGCGCCGGTGCAGGCGCTGTTCGAATCGCCGCAGCACCCGTACACGATCGGCCTGCTCGGCGCGGTGCCGCGCCTCGACGGCGAGCGCACGCGGCTCGCGTCGATCGACGGCCAGGTGCCGAGCCCGCTGCGCCGCCCGCCCGGCTGCAGCTTCGCCGAGCGCTGCCCGTTCGCCGAGCCGCGCTGCCGCGAAGCCGCGCCCGAGTTGTATGAGCTGGCGCCGCGCCATGAGGCGGCGTGCTGGCGGGCGCCCCTTCCATGAGTGACGCCATGAGTGACCCCGTGAACGATGTGCTGTTGAACGTCGAGGGCCTGGTCAAGCACTTCCCGGTGCGCCGCGGGCTGTTCGGCCGCGCGAAGGGCGCGGTGCGCGCGGTCGACGGCATCGACCTCGCGATCGCGCGCGGCGAAACGCTCGGCGTGGTCGGCGAATCCGGCTGCGGCAAGTCGACGCTCGGCCGGCTGGTGCTGCGGCTGATCGAGCCGAGCGCCGGCCGCGTGCGCTTCGACGGGCAGGATCTCGGCGCGCTCGATGCCGCCGCATTGCGCGCCCAGCGCCGTGCGATGCAGATCATCTTCCAGGACCCGTTCTCGTCGCTGAACCCGCGCATGACGGTCGGCCAGACGCTTACCGAGCCGCTGATGCTGCACGGCCTGCACACCGGCCGGCATCGCGAGCGCGTGGCCGAGCTGTTGCACACCGTGGGCCTGGCGCCCGAGCATGCGCAGCGCTTTCCGCACGAGTTCTCTGGCGGGCAACGCCAGCGCATCGGCATCGCGCGGGCATTGGCGGTCGAGCCGAAGCTGATCGTCTGCGACGAGGCGGTGTCGGCGCTCGATGTCTCGGTGCAGGCGCAGGTGGTGAACCTGCTGCAGGACCTGCAGCAGCGCTTCGGCATCGCCTACCTCTTCATCGCGCACGACCTGGCGGTGGTCAAGCACATCGCGACGCGCGTCGCGGTGATGTACCTCGGCCGCGTCGTCGAGCTGGCCGACAAGCGCACGCTGTTCGCGGCGCCGCGCCACCCGTACACGCAGGCGCTGCTGTCGGCGATTCCGGTGCCCGAACCTGGCCTGCAGCGCCAGCGCGTGCTGCTGGCCGGCGACGTGCCGAGCCCGGTCAACCCGCCGGGCGGCTGCCACTTCCACACGCGCTGCGTGCATGCGCGCGAGCGTTGCGCGCAACAGGCGCCTGCCCTGGAGCTGCACGACGGCCAGGCGGTCGCGTGCCACTTCTGGCGCGAGCTGCCCGCGCCTGCGCCGTTGAAGCCCGCGGCCGCCATCACGCCGGCCGGCATCCGCCTCGCGCGCCTGCAGGCCGCCTTCATTCATCCTTGATCAGTTCCTGGAGTTCACGATGACGTATCCGATGACCCGATGGATCCCCGCGCTGCTGCTGGCGTCTGCGCCGCTGCTCGCTGCAGCGCAGACGCTGCGCGTCGGCCTGGCCGAAGACCCCGACGTGCTCGACCCCTCGCTCTCGCGCAGCTTCGTCGGCCGCGTCGTGTTCAGCGCGCTGTGCGACAAGCTGTTCGATGTCGACGAGAAGCTCGCGATCCAGCCGCAGCTGGCCACCGGCTATGAGTGGTCGGCCGACAGCAGGACGCTGACGCTGAAGCTGCGCCCGGGGGTCACCTTCCACGACGGCGAGAAGTTCGACGCCGCGGCCGTCAAGTTCAACATCGAGCGCCACAAGACGCTGCCCGGCTCGAACCGCCGCGGCGAGCTGGCGCCGGTGGCCACCGTTGACGTGGTGGACCCGCTGACGGTGAAGCTGAACCTGTCGGCACCGTTCTCGCCGCTGCTCGCGCAGTTGGCCGACCGCGCCGGCATGATGGTCTCGCCGAAGGCAGCGCAGGCGGCCGGCGACAAGTTCGGCACGAAGCCGGTGTGCGCGGGGCCGTTCAGGTTCGTCGAGCGCGTCGCGCAGGACCGCATGGTGTTCGAGCGCTACCCGCAATACTGGAACAAGGACGCGATCCACTTCGACAAGATCGTCTACACGCCGATCCCCGACGCGACGGTGCGGCTGGCCAACCTGAAATCCGGCCAGCTCGATTTCATCGAGCGCGTCGCCTCCAGCGACATGGAGAAGCTGCAGTCCGACAAGAAGCTGAAGACCTCGCGCATCACCGAGATCGGCTACCAGGGCATCACGATCAACCTTGCGAAGAGCGACAAGGCGAAGCAGAACCCGCTGGGCCGCGACGCCCGCGTGCGCGAGGCGTTCGAGCTCTCGCTCGACCGCCAGGGCATCGCGCAGGTGGTGATGGACAACGAGGCGACGGTCGGCAACCAGTGGGTCGCGCCGGCCAATGCCTGGTACGCGAAGAACGTGCCGGTGCCCAAGCGCGACATCCCGCGCGCCAAGGCATTGCTGAAGGAAGCCGGCATTCCGAACCCGAGCTTCACGCTGGTGGCGCCGACCACGTCGGACGCGCAGCGCCTGGCGCTGGTGGTGCAGGCGATGACGCGCGAGGCCGGCTTCGACGTGAAGATCCAGGCCGCCGAGTTCGCGACCTCGCTGAACATGGCCGACAAGGGCGACTTCGAGGCGCTGGTGCTGGCGTGGAGCGGCCGTGCCGATCCGGACGGCAACCTGTTCAGCTTCCACGGCTGCAAGCAGCCGCTGAACTACGCCGGGTATTGCGATGCCGAGACCGATGCGCTGCTGACCCGCTCGCGCGAATTGCGCGACCCCGCCGAGCGCAAGAAGGTGTTCGAGCAGGTCGCCGCGCGCGTGCTGAAGGAGCGGCCGATCGTCTACCTGTACCACCGCAACTGGCTGTGGGCCTACAACGCGAAGCTCGGCGGCGTGCGCAACGTGCCCGACGGCCTGCTGCGCGTGAGCGGCCTGAAGCTCACGCCTTGATCCGCTGATGTTCGAGTACCTCGTCAAGCGCGTCGCGACGCTGCTGCCGACGCTGCTGTTCGTCTCGATGCTGATCTTCGGGTTGCAGCAGCTGCTGCCCGGCGACCCGGCCAAGATCCTGGCCGGCGAAGACCAGGATCCGCAAGTGGTGGCCTACCTGCGCGCCAAGCTGCACCTCGACGAGCCGCTGCCGCTGCGCTATGCCCGCTGGGTCGGCGGCGTGCTGCAGGGCGACCTCGGCGAATCGGTGCGCAACCAGCAGCCGGTGCTCGAGCTGATCCTGCAGAAGCTGCCGGTGACGGTGGAGCTCGCGCTGCTGGCGATGGCGATCGCGCTGGCAATCGGCATCCCGTCGGGCATCGTCTCGGCGGTGGGGCGCGGCACGGCCTGGGACTGGGCGGCCAACGCGTTCGCGCTGTGGGGCATCTCGACGCCGAACTTCTGGCTCGGCATCCTGATGATCCTGCTGTTCTCGGTGCAGCTCGGCTGGCTGCCGGCCTCGGGCTACGTGAGCCCGTTCGAGGACCTGGGCGCGAACCTGGCCGCGATGATCATGCCGGCCTTCGTGCTCGGCAACGCGATCGCCGCGGTGCTGATGCGCCACACGCGCAGCGCGATGCTGCAGGTGATGTCGGCCGACTACGTGCGCACCGCGCGCGCCAAGGGCCTGAGCGAGCGCACCGTGGTGCTGAAGCATGCGCTGCGCAATGCGCTGACGCCGATCATCACGCTGGGCGCGCTGGAGCTGGGCACGCTGCTGTCGGGCGCGGTGCTCACCGAGCAGGTGTTCACGATCCCCGGTTTCGGCAAGCTGGTGGTGGATGCGGTGTTCAACCGCGACTACGCAGTGGTGCAGGGCGTGGTGCTCGTCACCGCCAGCACCTACATGCTGCTCAACCTGCTGGCCGACTTGGCCTACTTTGCGGTCAACCCGCGACTGAGGCGCTGACGATGGTTGCCGTGCTTCCTGTTGTCCACACCACGACCCCCGCCCCGCGCTCCGAGGCCGGCCCGTGGCGCCGCGCCTGGCGCCGGCTGAAGCGCCGCCGTGGCGCGCTGCTCGGCCTCGCGGTCGTGCTGCTCTTCATCGCGATGGCGCTGTTCGCGCCGTGGTTCGGCCTGCAGGATCCGGTGGCCACCAGCTGGAGCGCGATCCGCAAGGCGCCGAGCGCCGAGCACTGGTTCGGCACCGACGAGATCGGCCGCGACGTGCTGTCGCGCGTGGTGTGGGGCACGCGCGCGTCGCTGCTCGCCGGGCTGGTGTCGGTGAGCATCTCGCTGCTGCTGGGCGTGCCGATCGGGCTGGCGGCGGGCTTCCTCGGTGGCTTCGCCGACGCGCTGATCTCGCGCATCACCGATGCCTTCCTGGCCTGCCCGTTCCTGATCCTGGCGATCGCGCTGGCGGCCTTCCTCGGGCCGAGCCTCTCCAACGCGATGATCGCGATCGGCGTGTCGGCCACGCCGATCTTCGTGCGGCTCGCGCGGGCGCAGGTGCTGAACGTGAAGGTCGAGGACTACATCGAGGCGGCGCGCGCGGTCGGCAACCCGCCGCTGCGCATCGCGCTGCGGCATGTGCTGCCCAACATCACGCCGCCGGTGATCGTGCAGGCGACGCTGGCGATCGCGTCGGCGGTGATCGCCGAGGCGAGCCTGTCGTTCCTCGGGCTCGGGCAACAGCCGCCGGCGCCGAGCTGGGGCAGTATGCTGAATACGGCGAAGAACTATGTCGACTCAGCACCGTGGATGGCGATCTGGCCGGGCGTGTCGATCTTCCTGCTGGTGCTGTCCTTCAACCTGCTCGGCGACGGGCTGCGCGATGCGCTGGATCCGCGGCAACGTTGAGCATTTCCCGGATTGGCTTCCGGGCTACACACCATGAACTTCGACTGGACCAACCCCTATCCCACCATCCGCAGCCCGCTGATGGCCCGCAACGTCGTCGCGACCTCGCAGGCGCTGGCTTCGCAGGCCGGGCTGCGCATGCTGCTGAAAGGCGGCAACGCGGTCGATGCGGCGATTGCCGCGGCGGCGGCGCTGACCATCGTCGAGCCGGTGTCGAACGGCCTCGGCAGCGACAACTTCGCGATCCTGTGGGACGGCAAGGAACTGCACGGCCTCAATTCGTCGGGCGTTGCGCCGACGGCGTGGAACCCTGAGTACTTCCGCCGCAAGCATGGCGACAAGATGCCGATGCGCGGCTGGGACACGGTGACCACCCCCGGCGCGGTGGCGGGCTGGGTGGCGTTGTCCGAGCGCTTCGGCAAGCTGCCGTTCGCCGACCTGCTGGAGCCGGCCATCGAGCTGGCCGAGCGCGGCCATGGGGTCGGGCGCATCGTCTCGGACAAGTGGGGCCGCCAGGTACCGGGCCTGAAAGACCAGCCCGGCTACGCCGAGGCCTTCATGCCGCGCGGGCGCGCACCGGAGCCCGGCGAGCGCTTCGTGTTCGCGGCGGCCGGTGCGACGCTGCGGCAGATTGCGCTGACGAAGGGCGAGGCCTTCTACCGCGGCGAGATTGCCGAGAAGCTGGTGGCGCATGCGAAGGCGAACGGCGGCAGCATGGCGCTGGTCGACCTCGCGAACTTCCGGCCCGAGTGGGTGACGACCATCCGCCAGGATTTCGCCGGCCACACGGTGCACGAGATCCCGCCGAACGGGCAGGGCATTGCCGCGCTGATGGCGCTGGGGATGCTGGAGCGGCTCGACCTCGCCCGGTACCCGGTCGACAGTGTCGAATCGCAGCACCTGCAGATCGAGGCGATGAAGCTCGCGTTCGCCGACACCTACCGCTGGGTCGCCGACGCGCGCTCGATGACCGAGGTGACGGCCGAGGATCTGCTGAGCGACGGCTACCTGCGCGAACGCGCGAAGCTGATCGACCCGAAGCGTGCCGGCGACCCGGCACACGGCACGCCGCCGAAGGGCGGCACCATCTACCTGAGCGCGGCCGACGAGCGCGGGATGATGATCAGCCTGATCCAGTCCAACTACATGGGCTTCGGCAGCGGCGTGGTGGTGCCGGGCACCGGCGTCAGTTTGCAGAACCGCGGTCACGGCTTCACGCTGGACGAGAAGCATCCGAACGTCGTGGCACCGGGCAAGCGGCCGTTCCACACCATCATCCCCGGCTTCCTGACGCGCGACGGCCAACCGCAGATGAGCTTCGGCGTGATGGGCGGCAACATGCAGCCGCAAGGCCACCTGCAGACGCTGGTGCGCATGCTGGTGCACCGCCAGCAGCCGCAGGCGGCCTGCGATGCGCCGCGCTGGAAGGTGGGCAGCGGGCGGGCGGTGGATTTCGAATCGACGATGGCACCGGCGCTGGTCGACGGGCTGAAGGCACTCGGCCACCGCTTCGAGCCGACGCCCGACGCGTACATGGACTACGGCAGCGGGCAGTTCATCTGGAAGCTGAGCGATGACCAGGAAGACGGCTACGTCGCGGCCAGTGATTCGCGGCGTGACGGGCAGGCGGCGGGGTACTGAGCGAGGGTCATGCGCGCCGGGGCGTGATGCGCTTCAGCATGTCGTTCACCACGATGTGCCGGATCGCGCGCAGCACCAACCCTTCCTGGGCGCGATCGGCCGCAGTGAGCTTCGGCATCGCCGCGTTCTCGGCGTCGACTTCGGCGAGCAGGGCATCGAGTTCGACGGGCAGCAGCTTCACCATCCTGTCGATCATCCGATCGCAGGCGATCACGGGCATGCCCAACGCATCGCCGGCCGCGTGAAGTGCCTTGCGGTCAACGTCGCCGAACATCGAGCACTGGTTCATCGAATACATCAGCGGCACCGACGGCCAGATCGCTCGCTCATCGGCGAGCGCCTTCACGTGATACACGCAAGTCGACAGCAGGTCGTAGTGGTCCGCCATCGCGACGCCCTCGGGGCTCACCGAGTACGACAGGTTCTTCAGGTGGTTGTCGTCGTTGCCGATCAGGACGTTGAACAGCAGCCAGTTGAACATTCGCGGTGCCGCGGCGATGCGGTTGGTGCAGGCCCCGACCGCTTCGGCCAGGGATTCGAGCGATGCGGATGATTGCTTGAACTGCCGGGACTTGTTGAGCAACTGGCAGGTGTCGATGATGTGGCTGCGCTGCGTGCGCCCCTGGGCATCGAGGTATCTGTCGAAGCGCTGGACGAGGTACACCGGCTCGGGCGTGTAGAAGCGATGCACGGCAGGGACCGGCAGGCCCACGCGGTCGGCCAGGCGCATCACGACGTACTCGTTGATGACCGAGGCCGCGTAGTCCGCGCTCGGGTGGCTGGGCTTCAGGATGTGCGTCGACGGTTCGCTGCCGACCGGCTCGTACAGGACGCCATCGCGGCAGACGACGGCCAGCTTGTTCTGCGCACCCGCCAGCGACATGCGCTTGGGTGCACTCGCACTCAGCGGAACGCGTTCGATGTTGCGAATGCGTTCGCGCAGCACGTCGTCGGGGAGTTGCTGCAGGCGGCCGCTTGCGGAAGGCGGTGTGCCGGGAGGGAGCAGCACCAGCGAGCCCGCCGATTCGGCCCCGAGGTATTCCAGCAGGGCGAACGCGTCGTCGCCCTTCAGCTTCGCGGCCTTTGTGAGCGTCTCGCGCAGCTTTTCTTCCGGCAGCAGGTTGTCGAAGTACCACTGGACGGCGCGATCGGACGCGCCGTCGAGGTGCTTGCGTCGAGCGCGGGGAAGGCCGGGCGCGAGGTCGAATGCGAGCGGATCGCTGACCCAGTTTTCGGCGTACTCGAAGCGCCAGATGTTGTTCTCGTCCGTGATGACGCCGACCTCGGTGTCATTCAGCCATGCAACGAGTTGACGCATGCGCTCAGGCCTTCGGCTTGCGAGTGGCGCGGGGCTTCAGCGGTCTCAGGCCGCCCTGGGCCTGGAGGGTCTCGAGGTGCGGCAAGGCAGAGGAGGGGATCTCGGCGCTCACCTCCACACCCAGGTCCTTCAGGACCTTGAGCGCCAGGCCGATCTGCAGCGTCGGCTTGCCGTGCTCCAGATCGGCGGCGAACTGCTTGCTGACGCCCGCGAGTCCGGCGAAGTCATCGATGCGCACGTTCGACACCCGGCGCATCGCACGGACGACGAGTCCGAGATCGGTCGGGGACGAGATCTTGACCTTCATCAACAATTCCTGCGTTTGCAGGAATACTACGAGAATCTGTCTGGTTGCGTCAATCATTCCTGCGTTTGCAGGAATATTTCGCTTCAGCTCCGATGGTTGCGAAAAATACCTGCGACCGCAGGAATACGCTCACCCCTTCAACCAGGCAATCAACTCCCCATCGATCAACTGCTCGTTCAACTCCTCGTCCGACTGCGCAACGAACTTGCGCAGGTTGCGGATCGCCTTGAAGCCGGTGTTGCCGAACTGGTCGCCGATGCGCTCGAGGAACGGGAAGGTCGAGCCCTGGTTGGAGATGCCGAGGAACAGGAAATAGACCTGGTCCTGCCGCTGCTCCGATTCGCGCAGTACGCGCATCGTGCGCTCCTTGTCGGCGTTGTCGCCGTCGGTCGCGACGATCACCAGCGAACGCTTCTTCGCGACCGGGATGATCTCGTCCTTCTGCCCCATCAAGCGACCGAAGAAGCCCGCCTTCTTCTCGATCGGGCCGGCCCAGCCGAAGTGCTTCAGCATGCGCTCCAGCAGGTGCGAGTAGTCGGTGCCGCCGTTCCAGCCCGGCACCTTCGCGATGATGTTGTTCGCGACGTAGCCGTCGTAGTTGCCCGCGTCGACCGAGCCCACGTCGTGCACGCCGTTCGCACCGGACGAGAAGGTGAAGACATCGACCTTCCTGTCCGGATCGAACGCCAGGCCCCAGGGCACCAGCCGCGTCAGCAGCTGGTCGGTGATGCCGGCGCGGTGCTCGTCCTCGAACGAGCCGGAGACGTCCAGGCCGAAGCCGACCTCCAGTGCCGGTGGTTTCGTGACGCCGGCCTTCTCCAGGCTCAGGACCAGCGTGCGGGCGGACTTCTCAAGGTTCAGGGTCAGGGCCATCAGAGGGCTCGCTTCAGGGTTTGCAGAAGGTCGTGGAGTTTCTCGGCCGCGAGGAAGCGCTGCGTCTCGCTGGGCCGCGAGGCCAGGCCGGCCAGCTGCGCGTGGACCGCGGGCAGCTTCAGCAGCACGCCGTCCTGCACCCAGGTCATCAGCTCTTGCAGGCGGCTCGCGTCCTGCTCCAGGTGCAGGCGGTGCTCCTGGAGCATCGCCTGCGATCCGGTCAGCGACGTGATGCGGGCCAGCAGCAGCCCGCCCGTCTCGGGGCCGACGTGGTCGAGCAGGTATTCGGCGGCCAGCGCGCTCGCTTCCAGCCGCTGGCCACAGGCCTGCACCGGTTGCTGCAGCAGGCCGATTGCCTGCAGCTGATCGGACAGCGCCGCGCGCGAGGCGCCGAGCAGCGCCTCGAGCTGCGTGACCTCGGCTTCGTGCCCCGCCCAGACGGCCGCGGCCGGCTTGCGGAAGAAGCCGCCGTCCAGCGCTTCGAGCACGTCCGACAGCAGCTCGTGCAGCCGGCGCAGGTGCTGCGGCACGCTGCGCGTCGTGGCCTCTTGCGCGAGCTGCAGGCGCTGGCGGATCAGCGCGGCGAGTTCTTCCTGCTCCGGCATGCCGAAGCGCAGCCAGCCGGTGGCATCGAGGCTTTGCGCATGCACGCCCGCCAGCACGCCCTGCGTGCGCTGCAGCGCGGCGGTGTCGACATGAGGGAAGCGGCGCACCAGCTCGGCCAGCGGCACCTCGACCGGCTTGCGCTGCACGCCGGGCAACGCGGAGGCCGCGAAGACCGGCGGCGCGACGACCGGGCTCGCAGGCACCGAGGGCATCGCCGTGACGGGCCGCGCGGCGCCCGGCAACACCGTCGGCTTGACGGGCTCAGGCACGCCTGCCCCACCGATCACGGTGACCTTGATGTTCATGCCTCAGGCGACATTTCAGGAGAAGTGGCCCAGCACCTGGTTGAAGTCGCTGTTGAAGCCGACGCCGACGCCGACGAAGGACGAGCCCGAGGCCTCGACCATGATCGAGCCCATCTGCACGCCGACGAACTCGCCGAACTGGTCGGACAGGCTCACGTTCAGCAGCTCCTTGCCGAGCGCGTTCTCGACGACGACACGCGCGTTGCGCACGGTGCGGAAGCTCCGACCGGAGCCTTGCGGATGGATCATCGCGACCAGCGGGATCTCGATCACGCCGGCCGCCGGCGGGGCCAGGCGATCGGGCTGGATCGACACCCACTCGTCGTCGCCGGTGGCCAGGCCGTCGGTCGCGTCGGGGCTGTGGACCAGCGCGCCGCCGTGCACCGAGAAGGTCTTGTCGGCATTCAGCGGCAGCGTGCCGGTGGCCTGGCCGCGGATCGTGCGCTGCACGTTGTAGGTCGACAGGATGTCGCCGAAGTCGGACACCTTCGCGCCGCCGCCGGTGTTCACGGCCACCAGCGCGTGCAGGTCGATGTCGGTGTCGCCGTCCCAGGCCAGCCGCACCTTGAAGCGCTCGCCCTTGTCGAGCGACAGCGACAGCTTCGGGGCGGCATCGCCGGGCTTGGTCAGGTTCAGCTTGAGCGAGGGTGCGGTCATGGTGGCTCGTGGTGGTCAGCGGGTGTAGGTTTGGGCGGCGACGGTGGCAGCGGGGTTCATCTGCCTGCCGAGGCTCAGCATGTCCTGCCGGGCCTGCGCCATCAGCGCGCGGGCCTCGTCGAACTTGCGCTGGTTGGTGTCGCGTGAAGCATCGACCAGCGCGACCAGGCTCTGCGTGTCGGCCACCACCGACTGCAGCTGCTGCGCCTGCGCCAGCCGGTTGTTGCCCGGCGCGGTGGCGGCGGTCTCGACGACATCCTTCATCAGCTGGCTGCGCACATGGTTCAGGTTGCGATCGAGGTCGGCGCCCTGCTGGCCCAGGCGCTGCAGGTCCTGCACCATGCGCGCGCCGTGGATGGTCAGCAGCGTCATCTTGATGCTCGCGAAGCGCGAGGCCATCGTCGTCGCCAGCTCCTGCAGCGTCGCGACGCCGGCGTTCTGCAGCTGGCGGATCACGAGCTGGTCGGCCGGCAGCTTGGTCAGCGTGGCCTCGACGGCCAGCGCGCGCGATTCGAGCGACTGCAGCTTGTCGCGCACGTCGTGGCCGCGCTGCGGATCGCCGGCCAGCTCGGGCTCCATGGCGGCCACCTCGGTGCGTGCCTTGGCCAGCACGCTGTTCAGGAAGACGGCATCTTCGGCGAACGCGACGAAGCTCTTGCGGTACTCGGCCTTCACGGTGTCGAGGTGGCGCAGCTCCTCGTTGAGGCGGGTCATCTCGACGCGCAGCCTGGTTTCCATCGTGCCGATCAGATCGGACAGCGCCTTCGACCGGCCCGACGCGATGCGCGCCGCCTCTTCATAGGCCCGGTTGGCGGCCTGGCGCAGCGACTTCGGGTTGAAGATGCCGAGGATGCGGGCCAGCAGAGACGGCCGCGCGTTCAGGATGCGGTTGGCCAGCTCGGGCAGGTTCTCGTCCTGCACATGCTGGTTCAGCGATGCGACCAGCGTGAACAGCTGCGGCGAGGTGGCCTTGTCGATGCGCGAGAGAAAGCCGTCGAGCGTGCGGTTCAGCGCCAGCTCGGGCTCCACGCCCAGCGCCGCGATGTCGTGCTGCGAGATCTCGGCGAACTTGAAGGCGTCGACCCGGGCCAGCAGGCTGTCCTGCTGCTGCGGCGACAACGCCAGTGGAAAGTTCTGCGGCAGGCTCAGCTGCGGGTTCGTCGCCAGCGACGCCGGCGAGGTGGCCACGAGGGCGTTGGGGTCGGTCATGGGCGCCATTCTCATACAAGCGGTGCGGATGTAGGAGCACACCTACGGGGGAACCCCGCCTTCTCCGATGTCCCTCGCGCACAGGAGTCGCAGGATGGGAGCCCTGTTCCTGATCGAGCCTGAAAGGAGTTCCTCATGCCGACACCGCAGAAGACACTGATCGACCTGGAGAAGAAGTTCTGGCAGTCGATGGTGAACCAGGACACCGATACCGCGCTCGCGATGCTCAGCGAGCCTTCGCTGATGGTCAGCTCGCATGGCGCGATGAAATTCGACCACGCGGCCTATCGCAAGATGGCGGAGCAGGGCAACATGGTGGTCACCTCGTTCGAGCTGAGCGACGTGGAGGTGGTGTTCCCGAACGACGCGATGGCGATCGTGACCTACCGCGTCAAGCAGGACGTCGCGCCGCGCGGCGAGAGCAAGGCCACGCAGCAGGTGATGAACGACTCGTCGACCTGGGTGAAGAACGGCAGCGGCTGGCAGTGCGTGATGCACACCGAGACGCCGGCCGAGGCGGCGCCGACGAAGCACTGATGGCGCTCACGCGAGCGGCCCCGCGAGGGCCGTTCGCATGCAGGCGCTTGCGCTCAATCCGTCGGGCGTTTGTGCGCGGCCGACACGCGCAGGCCGACGAGGGCCGCCTGACGAAGGCCGAAATGAAGGATGCAGCCCAGAATTCGAGGATGAAATAGTGCGCCGCGCAAGGGATGCCGATGACCAGGGCGAAGAAGAGCAAGGCGATGGGTCTCAAGGGCGGCGCTCGCAGGTGAGAGGCCGGTGATTCCCGGCCGGCAGCGATTCTCGCAGAGCGCCTCTACACTTTCGCGCATGAACCTGAACATCGTCGTCTATTCGAAATCGGCCTGCCCGCAATGCGACTCGGCCAAGATGCTGCTGAGCTCCCGCGCGCTGGAGTTCAAGGAGATCCGCATCGATGACGAGGCCGAGCGCCTGGCGTTCTTCGAGAAGTGCGGGCCGTCGGTGCGGCAGATGCCGCAGGTCTTCATCAACGACCAGCGGGTCGGCGGGCTGACGGGGCTGCAGGCGGCGCTGGCGCAGCTCGGGCGGTGAGCGGCGATGCCGCCGCCCGGTCTCACATCCGCTCCCCCGGCAGCCGGCTCGCCTGCTCCACCCACGCGATGAACCGGGCCTCGTCCAAGGGCTCGTCCTCGCGGATGTGCAGGTAGCGCGTGTCCTTGCTCTTCGATTCGACCGGCGGCATGGGTTCCAGACGGGCGCCGCGGAAGAACGCCACCTTCACGTAGTTCGTGAACACGTGGAAGCTGAGGAACCAGCCCTGGCCCTCGATGCCATAGAAGGGGGAGTTCCACTTCACCGCCTTGTGCACGGCCGGCACCGCGCGAACGACCAGCTCGTCGATGCGGCGCCCCACGTCGCGCTTCCAACCCGGCATCGCGGCGATGAAGGCCTGCACGGGGGCATCGCCCTCTCCCTTCGGGATCTGCGGATTGCCGCCGGCCAGCAGGACAGGTGCGTTCATGGCCGTGAACCTTACCGGAAACTGCACCGCTGCGGAAAGTGACCACCCCATGAAAGAGGCCGCCCCGAAGGGCGGCCTGATGGGCCGTGCCGGGCTGGATCCGCCCCGGCGCCGGCTCGCGTTACAGCGAACCCAGGAAGGCCAGCAGGGCTTCCCGGTCGGTCTTGCTCAGCGCGATGAAGCGATCGCGGCTGGCCTTGCCTTCACCGCCGTGCCACACGATGGCTTCGGTCAGCGTGCGGGCGCGGCTGTCGTGCAGGTAGCCGACCTTCACGTCCTTGCCGGCGACCAGTTCGGTGTAGCCGATGCCCCACAGGGCCGAGGTGCGCCACATGCTGCCGGTGGCCAGGCCTTCGGTCAGGCCGTCGGCCAGATCGGAGCCCATGTCATGCAGCAGCATGTCGGTGTAGGGCTTGATCTTCTGGCCGCGCGCTTCCTGGAACTCGCTGGTGGTGCCGGTCGTCATCGACGGTACGTGGCAGGTCGAGCACTTGATGGTGTTGAACACCGTCGCGCCGGCGGCGATCTTGTCGACGTCCGGGTTCAGCGCGGCCAGCGGCGATACACCCTTCGGGTAGCCGCTCGCCAGGCTGCGTTGCGCCGGCACGGCCAGCAGGGCCACGTAGCGTTCCAGCAGCGTCAGCGCCTCTTCTGTCAGGCCGGGGTCGACGCGGTTCGCGGTGCTGCACTTCGCCGGGCCATACAGGCAGTCGCGGTTCGGGTACACCGGCGAGGTGACCGACATGTCCAGCAGCGCGGCCGCCGACGCCTGGTGGCGCAGGCTGACCTTCGAGGCCTTCCAGCCGTAGCGGCCCAGGCGCACCTTGCCGGTCTCCGGGTCATACGCGTAGTTCGCGATGCCCTGGACGCCGTCGGCATCCGGAGCCGTCCTGGCACGCGCAATGATGTCGGCGTCCGGGATCGCCTCGAGCAGGCCCATGCCGATCACCGGTTGCGCGCTGCGCACCGAGAACACGGCCGGGGTGGGGCCGTCGAACGAGATCGTCGGCTTGCTCAGCTCCACCGAGCTGCCGTCGGCCAGCTTCACGGTCTTCAGCTCGAAGCCCGAGACGTGCACCGCGGTGCCCCAGTCGCGACGCACGCCGTCGGTCGATCCCTTGGCGTTCATCTGCGCGCCCAGGCCATACATCGGGTGCGGCAACTGCTGCCCGTTCCCGTCAACGGCTGCCGTGCGCACCGCCATCGTGTCGATCTTCTGGTTGACGACGGTGGGGGCCAGGCTGCGGCCGTTGTTGATGTGGCAGCCGAAGCAGGTCGACTGGTTGAACATCGGGCCTTGCAGGCCGATCGCGGCGGTGTTCGTGTCGTTGCCGTTCTCGGTGTGCTCACCGGTCTGCATGCTGGTGTGGAACCAGCGGCGGCCCTCCACGAAGCGCTGCATGTTCTGCATGCCGATGTTGTTGTGCGGCTGCTGGAACATCAGCGGGCTGTTGTCCGAGTAGTCGTACGAGGTCGAGCCGAGGCCGCCCTGCAGTGCCGCTTCCGGGATCGGGGCGTTCATCAGGCGCGGCTGCACGCCGTACCAGGGGCGCAGGCCCTCGCCCATCACGTAGGTGACTTCGTTGGTGTAGTAGCGGAAGTTGCCGCTGTCCTTCACGTCGTCCATCGCCTTGCGCGACGAGAAGAACGAGCCGGTGAACTCCATCACGTCGCCGGCCCTCAGCGGGCGGCCGTCGACGTGCGGGCCGTTGCCCACCATCACGCCGTTGGCGTCCGCCACCAGCGAGTTGTAGCCGGGGTACTCGCTGAGCACCACGCTGCAACCGTCGTTGGCACCGATCACGTTCATGTAGCCGCTGGTCGGCTTGGCCAGCGCGGTCTGCGGCGGCTTCGGCACGACCGGGCACGAGGTCTTGTCGACGAAGCCGTCGGTGTAGGTGGTGTCGTCCAGCAGGTCGCCCGGCGACATCCAGCCGTAGTCGGTGACGCCGGCGTTGTCGAAGCGGCGGAAGAACGAATGGCCGCCGCCGCGCTGCGCTTCCTGGAAATACTGGTTGACGACCAGCGTCGGCTTGGTGACGCCCTTCACCTTGCTGTTGTCGATGAACTCCGTGCCCCAGGTGCGGTTCTTGAAGTAGTTCGCGACGAAGTTCAGGTAGACGCCGATGCCCTTGTCCTGCGGCTTGCCGTTGGCGTCGACGGTGTCGTTCGGGCCGTAGCCGACTTCGTTCCAGGCCTCGCCGCGCTCACGGGCGTGGCGCGGGCGGCCGACGAAACCGAAGCGGGTCACCAGCGTGCCGTCCGGCAGCGAGAACTGGATGGTGTCGATCGGCGCCTGCTGGGCCGCCGGCGGGATCAGGTTGGCGCCGTTGGCCGGGTGCGGGAACACCGAGGTCGCGACGGTGGAGCCGAGCGTGTTGTCGCTGCCCGGCGACTTGAAGCTCGCCTCGATGATCGAGTAGCCGTAGCCGGTGGCGCGCTTGACGCCGTTGATGCGCACGTAGCGCACGTTGGCGTTCAGGTTGTAGAACTCTTCGGTGCCGCCCTTGCCGTCGGCCACGTAGCGCAGCTGGTACCAGGTGTCGCCGTCGTCGGAGACGAGGATCGCGTATTCCTTGGCGTACGCGGCTTCCCACACCAGCTTCAGGTAGCCGATCTGGGTCTTGGCGCCGAAGTCGAACTGCAGCCAGTTGGTGTCGGACTGCGAGCTTTCCCAGCGGCTGTCCTGGGTGGCCTTGCCGTCGATGGCCTTGTCGGCGGTGTTGCCGCCATTGGCGCTCGATGCGGTGGCCTTGACCGGCACGACCGCGACGCCGGGCTTGCTCATGTCGACGCCGGAGGGCAGTTGCTGCGCGGGCGTCGGTGCCGGCGCGGCGGGCGCATTGCCGGACGGGATCGACGGGGGCGGTGCCGGGGTCGTCGGCACTTCGTTGGGCGGAGTGGGGTCATTGCCGCCGACCACGGGCGGCGGGGCCGGCGATTGCGCCGGCGGCTGCCCGGGGGCGCCGACGTCGGGGCTCGGTGCCGCGGCGGAATCCGCGTCCTTGCCGCCGCATCCGCTGAGGACGGCCGCTGCGAGGAAGAGGGAGCTCAGTGCCACCAGCGCTGCGCGCGGCCGGCTCTGCCCCTCGGGAATCGGGTGCTTCATGCTGACAGGTCCTTTGATCGTGTCCGTTGGCTGGGTGCTGCGGCGCCCGAGAACTTCATCAATCCTCAGTGCCGGGTGCATGCAGGAATTGATGCGCAGGTTTGATGCCAACGTCGATGCAGCGGAACCGGTTCCGCTCCGTGTGTCCTGCGGAGCCCGCAAGCGCACGGCGTCGCTCCGAAGAGGACGCATTTCACGACAGAAACAACTGGAAACAACCTTGACCGGATGAGGTGTCCGGCAACAGTTTGTGCTCGCGGGCGCTGCAACGCACCCTGTCGATCAGGCGATGGATGCCATTCGATATTCGATGCGTGCCGGCAGCCCTCAGGCCGCGAGTGCGGGTCGAAGCCGGAAGGCGCCGACCACTTCCGTCAGGCGTTGCGCCTGGACGCGAAGACTGTCCGCGGCCGCAGCCGATTCCTCGACGAGTGCGCTGTTCTGCTGCGTCACCTGGTCGAGCTGGGTCACGGCATGGCTGACCTGGTTGATGCCCATCGACTGCTGTTCGGCCGCGGTGCCGATCTCGGAGATCAGCTGGGCCACGCGCTGGACCGAGCTGACGATGTCGCGCATCGTCGTGCCGGCGTCGGCCACCAGTCCCGCACCGGTTTCCACCAGGCCGACGCTCTCGCCGATCAGTGCCTTGATTTCCTTCGCGGCCGTTGCCGAACGCTGCGCGAGCGAGCGCACCTCGCCGGCGACCACCGCAAAACCGCGCCCTTGCTCGCCGGCCCGGGACGCCTCCACCGCGGCATTCAGGGCCAGGATGTTGGTCTGGAAGGCGATGCCGTCGATCACGCCGGTGATGTCGGCGATCTTGCGGGAGCTCGCGCTGATGTCGTTCATCGTCGAGACCACGTGCGACACGACCGTGCCGCCCTTGGTGGCCACGGCGCTCGCCGAGGCCGCCAGCGAGGTCGCCGTGCGTGCGGCATCGGAACTGCTCTTCACCGTCGCGGTGATCTCCTCCATCGACGACGCGGTCTGCTGCAGGTTGGCGGCCTGTTCCTCGGTCCGGTGCGACAGGTCCGCGTTGCCGGTGGCGATCTGGCTCGAGCCGGTGGCGATCGAGTCGCTGCTCTGGCGGACCTGGCCGACGATGCCGACCAGGGATTCGTTCATCGCCTTCAGCGCGGCCAGCAGCTGACCGGTCTCGTCCGTGCGCTCGACCGTGATCTGCGAGGTGAGGTCTCCGGAGGCGACCGTCTGCGCCACGCGCACGGCTTCGGCGATGGGCACCGTGATCGAGCGGGTCAGCACGACGGCGATGCCGCTGGCCAGCGCGACGGCGACGACCGTCAGGCCGATCATCAGCAGCTTGGCCGTGCCGGCGATGCCGGACGCCTCGATGCCGAACTGCTCCATCCCGTCCACCTGGCTCGTGGAGAACGCCTCGATCGCCTCCAGGTAGTCCTTCTGCAGCGGCAGGATGACGCTCACGAGCTGCTGGCGTGCCTCGTCGGCCTTGCCGGCCTTGATCAGCTCGACGAACCCGGCTTCGCGTTCCTTGAACTTCGCACGGCTCTCGGTGAGGTGCAGCAGCGCTGCCACGCCCTTCTCCGAGTGGACCGACGCCTTGAGGCGATCGATGGCGTTCGCCACGATCGGCGCCGACTGCTCGACCTTGTGCAGCTCCTCCCGGGCAACGGCGGGGTCGGTGGTGATCAGTGCCGTGCGGATCGCACGCAGCTGCTTGTTGACCTCGTTCTCGATGGTCTGCGCCAGCGCCACCTTGGCGTACCGGTCATGGAGGATGGTCTCGGTGTTCGCGTTGACGGCGCCGATCTGCGTGTAGCCGATGGCTGCAACGACGACCAGCAGGCCGATGACCAGCGCGAAGGCCGCGGTGAGGCGGGTGCCGATTCTCAGGTTTGCCACAGCTTTCAAGATGACCTCTCCTGCTCCGTGGAGCCTGGTTCGCGCTGGCCGCGCTTGCTGCGCTTGCATTTGCCAATTTGCCAGCGCGCGATGTACCGGGACTATCGGCAGGGCCGGCGCGAGCCTGAGCGGGCGAGTGTGAACAAGTCGGCGGCGCAGGTTCAGATGCGGACGGCGGCCGGGTCCTCGAAGTGCAGGCGCACGGTCGTGCCGCTGCCGGGCCGGCCGGCGATGTCGAGCGTGCCGCCAAGCAGGCGGGCGCGTTCCTCCATGCCGAGCAGGCCGTGCCCGCTGCGCTCGTGCGACGGGTCGAAGCCGGCGCCGTCGTCGGCAATCGCCAGCAGCCAGTGGCCGTCGTTGCGCTGCAACGCGAGGTCCACCCGCGCGGCATGGGCATGCCGGCGCACATTCGTGAGCGATTCCTGGGCGACGCGGAACACCTGGGTCGCGATGTCGGGAGCGAGCCGGTCCGCCTCGGCATCGACCTGCAGCCGGCACGGCAGGCCGGTGGCCTGGGTGAACTCCGCGGCCAGCCATTCCAGCGCGGCAGCCAGTCCGCCGTCGAGGGCGGGCGGGCGCAGTTGCTTCACGAGCGCACGCACGCCGCCGGCCAGGTTGTCGATGCGATCGAGCAGCACCTGGTACTGCGCCTGCGCCGGCGGCTGCTCGCCGCGCGCGCGGGCGCGCAGCACGGAGGCCTCCATGCGCAGGGCGGCCAGCTGCTGGCCCATCTCGTCGTGCAGTTCGCGCGCGATGCGCTTGCGCTCATCCTCCAGCGCGCGCGTGTTGTGTTCGCCGAGCCGGCGCAGCGCCTGGCGCGACACCTCGAGCTCGGCCGTGCGCTCGGTCACCGCATGCTCCAACCGATGGCGTTCGGCCCGCTGGCGCCGGCCCGTCGCCCAGGTGCTGAGCCACCACAGCAGCCCCAGGCCGGCCGCGGCGGCCAGCTTGGCAGGCGTCGACAGCCACCAGGGCGGCGCGATGGTGAAGGGGATCTGCAGGGGCGGGCCGGCCTCGACGAGCGGCAACCGGTAGGCTGCACGCACCTCCAGCACCTGGGTTCCGTCCTCCGCCGACTCGATCGTCACGACGTTCCCGGCGATGGCCTGCCAGGGCGCGTTGTCGTGCAGGCGGTATTCGAGGTGCAGCATGCGGCTGCGGCCGATGTTCGGTGTCCCCAGCGTGAACTGCAGATGGCGGTCGTTCCAGTCGATCTGCTCCGGCACCACTGCAGCGGTCTGGTCGCCGAACGCCACGGCCTTGAGGCGCAGCACGGGCGGTGCCGGTTCGGCGGCCGGCGCGCGGATGCGGGTGACCCCGGCACTGCTGCCGATCCACGCGGTGCCATCGGGTTCGAGCAGCACCGCGCCGTCGTCGATGTCGTCCCACAGCAGCCCGTTCGAGTGATCGATGTGCCACCAGCGGCTGCCGTCGAACACGAACACGCCCCGGTCGGTGCCGAACCAGACCCGCCCGTCGGACCCGGTGCGAAGAAAGTACTCGGTCGGGTTCCCGAACCGGGCCAGGTCGAACCGGCGGGTGAACCGGGCGGTGCCCGCGGCGTCCACGGCGTAGACCGAGAGGCCGTGGCTGTCGAAGGCCCAGAAGTCCGTGGCGTCGACGAACGCTGCGCGGCCGTAGACCTCGACCGGCTCGCCCTGCGCGTCGCGCATCGGCATCCAGCGGCCGTCGACGGGGCGGTAGGCGCGGTGCCCGCTGATGAACCATTCGACCGCGCTGGTCGCGACCCCCTCCGCCGGGAAGGCGACTTCGCTCACGAAATCCTGGTCCGGCAGCCCGCTGGCAACGGGCTGTCGCCGCGGGCCCGACGCCGAGGCGACGACGCGGTCGACGCCGTTGCGCCCGGTCAGGTAGATGCCCCCTTGCCGGCCCTGCATCACGACGGAGAGCGACGGATCGTCGAAGATCACCGCGGCCTGGGCCGTGCCGGCCTTCAGCCGCATGACGCGGCCCGTTTCCACCCACCACAGGTCGCCGCTCGCATCGACGGCGAGGGCGCTGACCGCACTGGCCGGGTGGCCTGTCGCCGCCGGCAGCGGCCGGAACCGGGCCGTGCTCTCGTCCAGCCACGCGGCACCGCGGGCCGTGCCGGCCCACAGCCGCCCGCTGCCATCGCGCGCGAAGGTGAACGTGGCGGGCGCCGGCAGCCCGAGGGCCGGGGTCCAGTGCTCGACGTTCAGGTAGCCGATCCAGCAGTGCAGGCCGCGGCCGGACGTGCCCAGCCAGAAGCTGCCTTCCGCGTCGAAGAACAGCGAGCGGATCAGCGTCTCCGGCAAGCCCTGCGCCGGTGTCCATTCCCGCCAGCGCTGACCATCCCAGCGTGCGATGCCCACATCGGTGGCGGTCAGGATGCCGCCCGCCGGGTCCTCGGCCAGCGCCGCGGTGGCCGGCAGCCGTTGTGCCAACGGGGCCTCGATGGCGCTGAAGCGCTGCTGCGCCGGCGGCAGCCGGGCCAGCCGGTCGCGGCTGCGCGCCCAGACACTGCCGTCGCGCCCGATCACCAGGTTGCCCCACATGCGGGCCGGCAGGCCCTCGGCCTCGCCCCACCGGCGCAGCGTGCCGTCGCGCCATTCGCACAGCCCCCGGCCACAGCCGAACCACAGGGCCCCGCGGCCGGCGCGCAGCGGTCCGGAATCGGCATCCAGCTCGCCCGGCGGGGCGGGGAACGCCGGCAACTGCAGCTGCCGCGCGACCGGCGCAGCGCCGGGCAAGGGGGCGTCGATCGACCAGATCCGGCTGTCGCGGTCGATGGCCAGCACGGTGCCGTGCGCGTCGATGTCGAGGCGCTGGCCGGGCTCGATGCCGATCGGCTTGCCGCCGGGTTGCGTGACGGCCGACCACTGCGCCACGCCATCCTTCTCGCGGCGCAGGAACAGGCCGACATCGGTCGCCACCCAGAGTCCGCCGCGGGCATCGGCCCGGGCCGCGTAGACCATGGACCGCTGCGCGCCCGGGGCCATCGGCTCGCGGTGGATGCGGAAGCCGTCGAAGCGGAACAGGCCGTTCTCGGTGCACAGCCAGAGGGTGCCGTCAGCGGCCTGCGTCAGGCAGCCGACCGCCATGTTGGTCAGCCCGTCCGACTGTTGATAGGCCTCGAAGACCGCATGCTGCGCCTGCGCGGGGCCGCTGCACGCGAGCAGCAGCGCGGCGAATGCCGCCAGGCCGCGCTCAATCCACCAGGCCATGCCTCAGCGCGTAGCGCACCAGGTCGCTCAGCGAGTCCTGATTCAGCTTTTCCATCAGCCGGGCCTTGTAGGTGCTGACGGTGTTCGGGGCCAGGTTCAGCTCGTTGGCAATGTCGGTCGGGGCCCGGCCCTTCACCAGCGCGATCAGCACCTGGCGCTCACGTGCCGACAGCAAGGCCATCGGCTCGTCCTGCGCCTGCTCGGCGCGCAGCATCTCGCTGCTCAGCGACGGATCGACATAGCCGCGCCCGGCCGCCACGCGGTGGATCGCATCCAGCAGTTGCTCGGGCGAGACGTCCTTCGTCAGGTAGCCGAGGGCGCCGGCCTTCAACGCGCGGCGGGCGATGTGCGGATCGGCATGCATCGTCAGCACCAGCACCGGCAGCTGCGGATGGGCCGCGACGACGCGCTCGATCAGGTCGACCCCGGTGCAACCGGGCATCAGCAGGTCGAGCAGCAGCAGGTCGATTCCCCCGGCGTCGACACCGGCCAGCACCTCGGCCGCCGACGCGCCCTGGCCGGCCAAGGCCAGCCCCTCGTCGAGCTCGAGCATCTTGCGCAGGCCTTCGCGCACGAGGGCGTGGTCGTCGGCGATGAAGACGCGGATGGGGACGGCGACGGGGGTGTGTGCAGACATGGGGGCCACCGGGACGGTGCCCTAGTGTAGTGATCAGTCTACAGGATGCCCGGCTTTTGGCTGGTCCCCGGCCCGATTGCACCGGAATTGATCATCTTGTGAGAATTTACCCGTCGACCGTTGTCGATTTCTTGTAGATTAATGTCTACACGATTTGATGTTGACACTACACCGCAAGGGCATATGTACATCCATCCATCACCACGAGATCGATCCGACGCCGCTGCCTGGGGGGTCCGGGACGAAGATTCCGTCATCGCGCCGGCGCTTCCCTCCGTCCTGCGTTTCGGCCGCTGCGAGGTCCGGACCGCGTCGCGCGAGGTCCTGGTCGATGGCCAGCTGCGCGCGTTGCAGCCGCGGCCCTTCGACCTGCTGGTGATCCTCATCGAAAGCCGGGCCCGGGTGCGCACCACGAACGAACTGCTGGACGAGGTCTGGGGCCACCAGATCGTCCAGCCCGGTTCGCTGGCCGCGGCGGTGATGCGCATCCGCCAGGCCCTGCGCGAGGGGGAGCCCGGCATCGGCCAGGTGATCCGCACCTACCCGCGCGTCGGCTACCGCTTCGTCGCCCTGCTCGATGGCGAAGTGGCGCGCTGACCGGCCGCCCGCCCCGATCGATGCCGACCTGCTTCTTCATGAGGTGCACGCACCATGCTTTCGTCCCGCATCAACGACCCGTACCCGCTGCTGCCAGGCTGGCTGGATGAGCTGGCGGGCCCGACGCTCGAACGCATCGCCGACGACCTGAGCGAGTTGCTGACCCGGCATCCAGGGGCCCGGCGCACGCTGATCCACCTGAGCGTGATCGAGAACACGCTGCGCTACAAGGATCGCGCCGCCGCCCACCGGTTGCCCATCGGCGTGCTGCAGGGCGCGCTGACCCAGCTGGAGGCGATCGGCTTCGCCGGCCGGAGCACGGGCCTGACCATCCTGCGCCTGCGCCTGATGCAGGCGCTCCTGCGCCACGGCGCGACGGCGGCGCCGGGACACGCCCCCTTGCAAGCGTGTTGACGAGGATCTGCCGACGACCCCGTCATCCCGATGAATGCGTCGCAGACGAGCGCGTCGTCCGGCGGCGTTGCCTCGCGCTGATCGGGATGGCGATCGTGTCGATCCTCGCCGCGATGGCGCTGTACGGCTGCAACGACTCCATCCTTCGCGACAAGCTGGTCGACGGCACGACTGCGCTGGCCGGCCTGCGCGCGCGCCTGGAGCTGTACCACCGGCACCACCACACCTACCTGACCGTCAGCGAGGACGTCGTCAGCCCCTGCGACACCATCCCGGCCGGCGGGGCCGGGACCTTCCACGTGCAATGCCTGCAGGTCACGGCCACCGCCTACTTCCTCACCGCCCAGGGCAGCGGCGTGACGCAGGGCTTCGTCTACACGACGGACACGAGGAACACCCAGGTCACCGCAGGCCTGCCGCCCCGCTGGAGAGCGAACCCACCGTACCCGTGCTGGATCACCCGCCAGGGTGACACCTGCTGATCGCTCAGATCTTCCCGACCCCGGCATGGGCCTTGACCGTGTCGGGCACGTCGTTGGCCGAGATCGGCTTGATCAATCCACCCGCGAGGGGCTTGAACGCGGTCAGCACGGCCGAGTCCTGCACGAGCTTGTCGGTGGCCGGTGCGGGGCTCGCGATGTTCGGGTTGCAGGGTCGCCCGATCGCGGCAATGCAGGTGGCCTTGGTGGCCGAGGTCTGCCCGTACACGCCGAACAGCTGGCCGTTGCCGGTGGCATCGGTGAGCACCGGCATCGAGACGTTCCTGAAGTGGTTGCCCTCCATCAGCACGCGCGTGTTGGCTCCCTCGTAGTCGAGCGCATGCCAGCCGCCGGTCTCGAAGTAGTTGTTGACGATGTGCACCAGCGCACCGCTGCCGGCGGAGTTGAAGCGCGGGGCGCGACCGTCGAAGTGGTGCAGGTAGTTGTTGGCGATGGTGATCCTGCCGTTGCCGTAGGCCAGCAGGTTCCAGTAGTGGTTGCCGGTGCAGCGCGCCGACCACGCCGACCGGCCGTCGAGCTCGTTGTTGGAGAGGGTGATGCCGTCGATCGTCGCCGTGGCGTCGCCGTTGCCGAGGACGATGAACTGGCGGCCGATGCGCGCGAAGCGGTTGTGGTCGACCCACACCTTGGTGGCCGCGGGGATGGACAGGCCGTCGCCGCCCCAGACCATGCCCTCGTTGATGTCCGTGAACGACAGGTTGCGGATGATGATGTTGCTGACGCCGCCCTGCAGGATCACGCCCTTGCCCTTGAGGCCGGCGTTGGCGCCCACGCCGATCAGGGTCTTGTTCGAGCCGATCAGCAGGGCGGCGGTGCCGGCCACCTTGTACTTGTAGGCGCTCGTCTGCTTGCCGGTGCAGTAGCTCTTCTGCCAGTCCTGGACATTCAGCGTGATCTCGCTCTTCTGCGTGGCGCCGCTGCACACGCTGGTCGCGAAGCAGCCCGGTGCCGAGGCGCTGCCCTCGCTGTCGGTCAGGTCGATGACGGACGCCACCTCGATGATGCGCGGCTCGGTGTCGGTGCAGCCGTTGCCGTTGCTGGTGCGGCAGAGCTCGCGCTTCAGGTCGGCGACCGTGCTCACGCGGAACGTGTTGCCGCCGGCGCCGCCGGTGACGCCGGCCGCAAAGCCGGTGGGCACGTTGCTGACGGCGCGCACGGCTTGCGCCTCGGCGCTCGCGCTGTCGTCGGCGCTGGCCTCGGCGCCGGATCGATCGAGTTCGGACGTGCCGCCGCATGCCGCGAGGAGGGCCGTGGCCACGGTGACGAGCCACAGCGCCGGGCTGCAGACGCGATGGGTTTCGGGGGTCGACAAGATGCTGCTCCTCCAGGTGGCTTGATGGAGGCATGACCATAGGTCGAGGCCTGGCTGGAGTCTTGACGGAACCTTCCTGGCGGGATGCCGGGAATGACAAGATGGAAACACGTTGTGAGCCGGCGCTGTCCGTCCGGGGGCGGCGCCGGCATCGGTCAATCGTCCGATTCCGCCGGCCGGCCGCTCGCCGCAGACTGGCTTGATCCGCTTTCCACCGAGATCACGCCATGACGACTGCCACCTCCCTTGCCACGAACTCGACCTGGTTGAGAACGCTCTACCTCACGCGCGCCGCCTTCTCGATCGCGTGGGTGGCGCTCGCCTTCGCGGCGGCGCCAGCATCGCCCGTCGTCGCGAGCGTGCTGCTCGTGCTGTACCCCGCATGGGACGCGCTGGCGAACGCGCTCGACGCCCGGCAATCGGGCGGCATGTCGGCCAACGCGACGCAGATGATCAACGTGCTGGTCAGCGCCGCGACGACCGCCGCGATGGCGGTGGCGGTGCAGCAGGGCATGCCCGCGGTCTTCGTCGTGTTCGGCGTCTGGGCCGTGCTCTCGGGCCTGCTCCAACTGGGCACCGCGGTGCGCCGCTGGAAGCACCAGGGTGCGCAGTGGGCGATGGTGCTGAGCGGCGCGCAGTCGGCGCTGGCCGGCACGTTCTTCGTCAAGCAGGCGAGCGGCCCGGCGCCGATGCTGCAGAACCTGGCGGGGTATGCCGCGGTGGGGGCGGTCTACTTCCTGATCTCAGGGTTGATGCTGCTCTGGCGCGAGCGCCGCACGCGCTGAATATCCGCGATGATGGGGTCTTCCGATCGACTCCAGCGTTCATGACATGAAGCCGTCTCGCCGTGCCGTCGCCGCCTTGCTCCTGGCCGGCTGCGCCGTGCTGCTTGCGCAGGCGGCCGGCGCGCAGGAGAAGTTCATCGTCGTGGCCTCGACCACGTCGACCGAGCAATCGGGCCTCTTCAAGCACCTGCTGCCGGCGTTCACCCGCGCCAGCGGCATCGAGGTGCGCGTCGTTGCCGTCGGCACCGGCCAGGCGCTCGACATCGGCCGGCGCGGCGATGCCGACGTGGTGTTCGTGCACGACACGCCGGCCGAGGAAAAATTCGTCGCCGAGGGCTGGAGCGAGAAACGCTTTCCGGTCATGTACAACGACTTCGTGCTGGTCGGCCCGAAGCCGGACCCGGCCGGCGCGCGCGGCGCCGACATCGTCGCCGGCATGGGCAAGGTGGCCGCCGGCGGCCAGCCCTTCGTCTCGCGCGGCGACCGCAGCGGCACGCACAGCGCCGAGCTGCGGCTGTGGAAGCTGGCGGGGCTCGACCCGGCTGCCGCCAGGCCGGCCGTCTACCGCGAATGCGGCTGCGGCATGGGGCCGGCGCTGAACATGGGGGCGTCGATCAACGGCTACGTGCTGACCGATCGCGGCACCTGGCTCGCGTTCAGGAACCGGGGCGACCTGGCCATCCTCGTCGAAGGCGACAGGCGGCTCTTCAACCAGTACGGCGTGATGCTGGTCAACCCGGCGAAGCATCCGCAGGTGAAGAAGGAGCTCGCGCAGCGCTTCGTCGACTGGCTGGTCTCGCCGGCGGGCCAGGCCGCCATCGGCAGCTACCAGATCGAAGGCCGGCCGCTCTTCTTTCCGGATGCGAACTGACGTCCCTGGCGGATGAGCACCTTCGCCGACAGCTGGCGGCTCGCGTGGACGTTGATCGCCGGCGGCGACGCCGAGCTGTGGCGCATCGCGATGCTGTCGCTGCAGGTGAGCGGCATCGCGGTGGGGGTCGGGTCGGTGGCGGGCCTGCTGCTCGGTGCCTGGCTGGCCGTCGCGCGCTTCCCCGGCCACGGCGTGTTCGTCTGGGCGGTCAACACCCTGCTCGCGTTGCCGGCCGTCGTCGTGGGGCTGCTGGTCTACCTGCTGCTCTCGCGGGCGGGGCCGCTCGGGCCGTGGGGGCTGCTGTTCACGCCGACGGCCATGGTGGTGGCGCAGAGCGTGCTCGTCACGCCGTTGATCGCCGCGCTGTCGCGCCGGCTGGTCCTGGCGGCACTCGATGAAGGCGGCGACCAGCTGCGCTCGCTCGGCGCGGGGCCGCTCGCCTGCGCACTGCTGATGCTGGTGCACGAGCGGCTGGGCGTCGCGACGGTGCTGCTGACCGCGTTCGGCCGCGCGGTCGCGGAGGTCGGCGCGGTGATGATCGTCGGCGGCAACGTCGCCGGCGTCACGCGCGTGATGACCACCGCGATCGCGCTCGAGACCAGCAAGGGCGACCTCGCGCTGGCGCTCGGCCTGGGCCTGGTGCTGCTCGGCATCGTCGGCGTGGTCAACGGCGTGATCATGCTGCTGCAGTGGTGGGGCGCGCGCACGCGGGCGCTGCCTGCGGCGCCACCGTTGCGAGCGGAGCAGGCGCCGGTCGCCGGGCGCGACGCGCCGGTGGCCGCCCATGCCGCGTCCCAGCCGCTGATCGCGCTGCAACGGGTGAGCGTCGCGTTCGGCGACTTCACCGCATTGCGCGATGTCACGCTGACGCTCGCGCGCGGCGAACGCCTGGTGCTGGTCGGCGCCAACGGGTCGGGCAAGACCACGCTGCTGCGGCTGCTGCAGGGCCTGGTTCCGCATGCCGGCGTCGTGGCGCGCGCGCCGCTGCAGCCCGAGGGCCGGCTGCCGCGCGCCGCCATGCTGTTCCAGCAGCCCTTCCTGATGCGGCTGTCGGTGTTCCGCAACGTGTGGATCGGCCTGTGGCTGCGCGGCATCCCGCGCGCCGCGCGTGCGGCGCGCTGCCACGAGGCGCTCGCGCGCGT
>NZ_JBFUFQ010000068.1:0-27209 GCF_056403355.1 Rhizobacter sp. P2_H3
GGATCGCGCGGCGCCGGATCGCGCGCCGGGCGGGGGCCCGACGGTGCACGCCGCGGCGCCTCGCGCTTGCCTTCGCGCGTGCCCTGCATCAGGCGATGCCGCTCATCCGGATCGGCCAGCGAGAAGTCTTCCCACCAGCGTGCCAGCTCGGCCTCGATCTCGCCGGCATCGGCGCGCAGCCGCAGGAAGTCGAACGCGGCGCGGAAGCGCGGCTGCTCGACCAGCGTGAACGGGCCGTTGCCGGTGCGGCGCTCGAAGCGCGGCTGCATCAGCCAGATCTCGCGCATGTCGCCGGCCAGCTTGCCGCGGCCGGAGATGTCGCCGATGCGCGCATCGAACACCGCGTCGATCGCCTGCTGCAGCGCTGGGAACGGCGCCTCGCCGCCCTTCTTCAGGCGCAGCCAGCGGTCGAGCACCTCGTGCCACAGCATGCAGGCGAGCATGAAGCTCGGCGCCACCGGCTTGCCCTCGGCGACGCGGCGGTCGGTGTCGGCCAGCGCGAGCTGCACGAACTTCTGGCGCGCCGGGTGCTTCTGCGCATCGTCGAGCATCACGTCGAGGATCGGGAACAGCCCGCGCGCCGCGCCGGCCAGGCCCTGCTTGTGCAGCTCCTCGATGCTGGCCAGCGCGTGGCCGGTCTGCAGCAGCTTGATCATCTCGTCGAAGGTGCGCGAGGCCGGCACGCTGTCGAGCAGCGAAGCCAGCTCGCGGATCGGCGCACGCGTCTTCGGGTCGATCGTGAAGCCGAGCTTGGCCGCGAAGCGCACGACGCGGATGATGCGCACCGGGTCTTCGCGGTAGCGGGTCACCGGGTCGCCGATGATGCGCAGCACCTTCTTCTTCGCGTCCTTGATGCCGCCGTGGTAGTCGACGACGACCTGGCGCTGCGGGTCGTAGTACATCGCGTTGACGGTGAAGTCGCGGCGCGCCGCATCCTCGATCTGCGGGCCCCAGACGTTGTCGCGCAGCACGCGGCCGGCCGCGTCGACCGCATGGGTCTTGCCGGCCAGCTCGCTCTTCGAGGTCTTCTCGTTGCCGCTGACCTGCTCGGACGCCGCGGCGTCCATCATCGCGCGGAAGGTCGAGACCTCGATCACCTCATGCTCGCGCCCGCGGCCGAACACCACGTGCACGATGCGGAAACGCCGGCCGATGATGAAGGCGCGCCGGAACAGGCCCTTGACCTGCTCGGGGGTGGCGTTGGTGGCGACGTCGAAATCCTTCGGCCGCAGCCCGACCAGCAGGTCGCGCACCGCGCCGCCGACGATGTAGGCCTCGTAACCGGCATCGGCCAGGGTCTGCACCACGCGCACCGCGTTCTCGTCGACCAGCGCCGGATCGATGCCGTGCTCGCTGGCGGGGACTTCGACGCGCTTGCCCTTGGGCACCGCGATCGGGGTGCTGGATTTGCCCAGCAGCTTGTCAATGAACTTCTTGATCATTGGGTGAATAGTTGTAGTACACGCCAGCCTCGCCCGCGCGCCAGGGTTTCCAGCGTCGGCGAGGGATTGGTGGCCACCGGATCGGTGGCGCACTCCAGGAGCGGCAGGTCGTTCGGCGAATCGCTGTAGACGCTGATGCGTTCGAAATCCTGCAGCCGATGCCCGAGGCCTGCCAGCCACTCGCGGGTGCGGGTCGTCTTGCCGTCTCGAAACGAAGGTGTTCCGTGGATCCGGCCCGTGATGTTACCTGTCGGGCCGCGCTCCAGCTCCACCGCGAGCAGATGGGGCACGTCGAATGCCCGGGCGATCGGGGTCGTGACGAACTCGTTGGTGGCGGTGACGATGGCCACCAGGTCGCCGCGTGCCTGGTGGTCGCGCACCAGCGCGATGGCCGCCGGCAGCATCGCCGGGGCGATCACCTCGCGCATGAAGCCGGCCTGCGCGGCCGCCAGCTCGGCGGCCGGGCGATCGCGCCAGGCACGGGTCGCGAACTCGATGTATTCGTGGATGTCGAGCGTGCCGGCCTGGTACTGCACGTAGAAGGCATCGTTGGCGCGGCGGAACTCTTCCGTCTCGACCCAGCCCAGACGCAGCATGTGCTCGCCCCAGGCATGGTCGGAATCGAGCGGGATCAGCGTGTGGTCGAGGTCGAACAGGCACAGGTTCATGATGGACCGCCCTCCTCGCTGAGCATCTGCTTCAGCAAGGGCACCGTGATGCCCCGCTTGTGCGCAAGCGCGAATTCGTCGAGCCGGTCGAGCAGCTTCATCAGGTGCTTCAGGTCGCGCGAGAAGCGCGTCAGCAGGTAGTCCATCACGTCGTCGGAGAGGAAGATGCCGCGCCGGTCGGCCTCGCGGCGCAGCGCGCCCCGGGCCTCGGCCTCGCCGAGCGGCTCGATCGCGAAGATGTGCCCCCAGCCGAGCCGGGTGCGCAGGTCCTCGCGCAGCGGCAGGTCGATCGGCGGCACGCGGGCGGCGGCCGCCACCGGGATGCCATGCGTCGTCGCCTGCACGAAGAGCGCGAACGCCGCCTGCTGGCCGGCCTCGTCGAGCGCATCGCAGTCGTCCAGCACGATCAACGTGTCGCCCTCGTCGAACTGCCACGGCAGGTCGTCGCCCGCGGTGAACCAGCTGACGCGCCCGCCCTGCTGCTGCACCGAGCTCGCGAGCGCGCGCAGCAGGTGCGTCTTGCCGGCGCCCGGCGGCCCCCACAGCAGCACCGGCGCCGCCTGGCGGGTGAGCCCGCGCAGGTGGGCGAGCGCCAGCGCATTGCCGGCGACGACGAAGGTCTCGAAGGTGTGCGCCGGGTCGCTGGCAATCAACAGGGGCAGTTGGCGCATCGCCCGGTCACCCGCGGAACAGCTTGCTGTGGAGGTAGGCGGCACGCACGCGCCCGGCCGCCACCGCCATCACCGCGCTGAGCGGCAGCGCGATCAGCACGCCGACGAAGCCGAACAGCTGGCCGAACGCGAGCAGCGCGAAGATCACCGTCAGCGGGCTCAGCCCGATGCGCTCGCCGACCAGGCGCGGCGTGAGGTAGACGCTCTCCAGCACCTGGCCCGCGCCGTACACCACCGCGACCGCGATCAGCCCGTAGGCGCTCGCGAACTGCAGCGTGCCGGCCAGCAGCGCCAGCACCAGCCCGAGCCCGAAGCCGAGGTAGGGAATGAAGACCGCCAGCCCGGTGAACACGCCCACCGGCACCGCGAGGTCGAAGCCGAACAGCGCGAGGCCGATGCTGTAGCAGACCGCGAGGATGCCCATCACCAGCAGCTGGCCGCGCAGGTACTGCCCGAGCACCGCATCGCATTCGTCCATGAAGCTGCGCACGCTCGGCTGCAGGCGTGGCGGGATCAGGCCCTCCAGGCGCGCCACCTGGTGCGGCCAGTCCATCAGCAGGTAGAACAGCACGACCGGGATCAGCACTGCGTTGCCGACGATCGCCAGCAGGAAGCTGCCGCCGATGCGCGCCGAGCTGAGGACCGTGCCGGCCCACTCCTCCATGTTGTCGCCCAGCCGCTGGACGATGAATTCCTTCAGGCTCGCGGTGTCGAGCTGCGCGTGGATGCCCACCTGCGCGAGCCACGGCGTCGCCCACTGGCTGAAGCGGTCGATCAGCAGCGGCACCTGCTGGCGCAGCAGCGGCAGCTCCTTCGACAGGATCGGCACGATCAGCAGCAGCACCGTCAGCACCAGCAGCAGCGCCAGCACCTCGACGCCCAGCACCGCCAGCACACGCGGCACGCCGCGTGCGGCCAGCCGCTCGACCGGCGGGTGCAGCGCATAGGCCAGCACCGCGCCGACGATGAACGGCGTCAGCACCGGCGCCAGCAGCCACACCAGCACCAGCCCCACCAGGGCGATGGCGAGCCATGAAAGGGTTTGACGCTGCGCGGGAGAGAGTTGCATCGACGGTGTCGGTGATGCCGGCTGGGGGGTGCCGGCGAAGCGGCAAATTCTAAGGGCCGGGGAGGACTCGCCCCCAAACGGCCGGGATCGTTGCCAAACCGGGGTCAGTGCAGGCGCCGCGGGCCGGCGCTGCGCAGCCGGGCCACGCGCGCCAGGATCGCCGTCCGGTCGGCGGCCGACGGTGCATGGGCCAGGTAGTGGTCCAGGTCGCGCAGCGCCTCGTGGGTCATGCCGAGTTCGGCATGGGCGAGGCCGCGGTCGCGCCACTCCTCCCAGGCTTCGGGCAGCAGGATCACCAGCCGGTTCAGCACCTGCAGCAGGCGCGGCCAGTCTTCGCTGGCGCGGTGGATTTCCTTCAGGTTGCGCAGGATGCGGGCCAGCACGTCGCGCGCCGGCGCCGCCTGCAGGAACAACCCGAGCGGCACGTCGAAATCGCCGACCAGGCCGTTGCTCTGGCGGTACGGCGCGAGCAACTCGTCGAGTTCGTCGCGCGACAGCGAATGGCCGGTGAACGGATCGATCACCACCTCGCCCTGCGGCATGTGCAGCTTGACCAGGAAGTGCCCGGGGAACGAGACGCCGCGCGCCTGCAGGCCGATCTGCGTGGCCAGCTCGATGTACAGCACCGCCAGCGTGATCGGGATGCCGCGCCGCGTGCGCAGCACCGTGCCGAGGTGGCTGTTGCCGGGGTCGTAGTAGTCGTTGACGTTGCCGGCGAAGCCGAGGTCGCTGAAGAAGAAGTGGTTCAGCCGGCGCAGCCGCTGCAGCGGCACGGCATCGGCCGGGACGCGCTGCTTCAGGCGCAGCGCGAGCTGGTCGATCTCGGCCAGCACCGATTGGGCGTCGAGGCCGGGATCGTCGTCCTGGCCGATCGCGACGGCCGCCTCGGTCAGCGACAGGCTGGCGTCATCCGCCACCAGCGACGCGAAATACTCCAGCACGGTGGGCGCTTCGAACTGCAACGGACGGGCCATTCGACGAGTTTAGCGGGCCGAGCGCCGGGCCGCCCCAAGCCGGCCCGCATCCCCGCGGGGGATCGGCCGACGTACCCGGCGGCCGAGGGGTCGCCATCAACCACGCCGTGCGAACTGCTTCAGGTTCAACCCGGTGGCGAGCAAGGTGCCGAAGTAGACGATCGCCGCGCCGCCCAGGCAGGCGGCCAGCCACGCGGCCCGCGCGCCGTGCTGCTGGCCGAGCGCGATCCAGTCGAGCTTCAGCGAGGCGTATCCGAGCAAGGCGCCCAGCAGCGTGGTCGCCAGCAGCACCCGCCACGTGAAGCCCGCCCAGCCGGCCGACGGCGTGTAGCTGCCGGCGCGGCGCAGGCCGACGAACAGCCAGCCGGCATTGACCAGCGCACCCAGGCCGATCGACAGGGCCAGCCCCGCATGGCCCAGCTGCGGCACGAACAGCAGGTTCATCAGCTGGGTCAGCACCAGCACGACCACGGCGATCTTCACCGGCGTGCGGATGTCCTGCCGGGCGTAGAACCCGGGCGCGAGGATCTTCACGCCGATCAGCCCCATCAGCCCGACGCCGTAGCCGCGCAACGCGAGCACGGTCTGCGCGACGTCCTCGGCCCGGAAAGCGCCGCGGTGGTAGAGCGATGCGACCAGCGGCGTCGTGAACACCAGCAGCGCCACCGCGCAGGGCAGCGCGAGCAGCAGCACCAGGCGCAGGCCCCAGTCGAGCAGGCCGGAATAGGCCTCGGCATCGGCGCGGGCCTGCGCGGACGAGAGTTGCGGGATCAGCACCACGCCGAGCGCGACGCCGAGCAGCGCGGTCGGGAACTCCATCAGCCGGTCGGCGTAGGTCAGCCACGACACCGCGCCGACACCGACGTGCGACGCGATCTGCGTGTTGATCAGCAGCGACAGCTGCGCCACCGACACGCCCAGCAAAGCCGGCGCCATCTGACGCAGCACCCGGTGCACACCCGGGTGGTGCCAGGCGGCGCGGATGCGCGCGGGCGTCATGCCGATGCGCGGCAGCTGGCCGATGCGCGCCAACGCCGGCAGCTGCACCGCCAGCTGCAGCACGCCGCCGATCATCACGCCGACGGCCATCGCGTAGATCGGCTCGATGCCCCAGCGGCGAAATACCGGCGCCAGGCCCCAGCCGGCGCCGATCACCGCCAGGTTCAGCAGCACCGGCGATGCGGCGGGCACCGCGAACTGCTTCCAGGTGTTCAGAACGCCCGCGGCCAGCGCGACCAGCGAGATGAAGCCGATGTAGGGGAACATCCAGCGCGTCATGACGACCGCGCCGTCGAACTGCGCGAGGCCGGAGGCCATCAGCCAGACGATCACCGGTGCCGCGACCATGCCCGCCACGCAGGTGACGAGCAGCGCCCAGAACAGCACCGTGGCGACCGCGTTGACCAGCAGGTGCGTGACCTCGTCGCCCTCGCGGGTGCGGGTTTCGCCGAGGATGGGCACGAAGGCCTGCGCGAAGGCGCCTTCGGCGAACAGCCGGCGCAGCATGTTGGGGATGCGGAACGCGGCCTGGAAGGCATCGGTCCAGGCGCCGGCGCCGAACATCGCGGCGACCATCAGCTCGCGGCCCAACCCGGTGATGCGCGACGCCAGGGTCAGCAGGGAGACGACGGAGGCGGCACGCAGCAGGTTCATGGGGAAGGGGCAGAAGGCGGGCGGATTATAGGTAGCGCCTGCTCACCTCTTGTGTCGCAATTTGCCGAGGCAGAAATGTGAATGCTATACTCGCGGTCTTTGCCCCACCCACCTGGATCACGCAAACAAAATGGCTACCTCCTCCAAAGTCAAGAAGACGGTCCGCATCGCGTCGGGCCGCAAGCGCGTCCGCCAGGACGTGAAGCTCAACGCCGCCAACACCGCGCTGCGTTCGAAGTTCCGCACGGTCGTCAAGAACGTTCAAAAGGCTGTTGTCGCCGGCGACAAGGCCAAGGCTGCTGAAATCTTCAAGACCGCCCAGGGCGTCATCGATTCCGTGGCTGACAAGGGCCTGTTCCACAAGAACAAGGCAGCTCGCCACAAGAGCCGCCTGTCGGCCAAGATCAAGGCTCTCGCAGCCTGATTGAAAGATTCCAGGTGGTAAGTGAGAAGGCCCGCTCAGCGGGCCTTTTTCATTGGTGATCCGGAAATTGATCCCGAGGAATCAGGCAGCCTGCTGGGCCGACGGCGGCACCGGCGCCAACTGCCCGTTCGGCAGCAGGCAGGCCTCGACGACCTGGAGGTCGTTGTCGCGCGCGAAGTTCATCACGAAGTCCCAGGCCATCGGCTCCAGCGCCTTCAGCTCCTCGCTGACGATCACGCACTTCACGCCGTTGATCACGCGCGGCACGCAGTACGGCGAGTAGCCGATGAACGACCCGATGCCGCCCGCCGAACCACCGGGGCGGAAGCTGGACATCGCCCCCGCCAGCCGCTCCGCCCAGTCGCTGGGTCGGAAGGTCTTGCCATCCTTGGTGATGCCTTGGATGAACACTTCGCGGGGCAAGGGTGAGGTCATGCGTGCTGCGGGCGTGGGGTCGAACGGATGGCGGGTCGGCCGGCGGCTATTGTGCCGCGAATATGCTGCGCCGCAGCACATTGCGCGGCCCGCCAGGGGCTTGCGCCTGTGCCTTTATCGGCGTGCCATGACCGACCCTTAGAATCCAAGGCCCCGGGCGGCGCCCCTTGCTGCCCGGTATTGCGCACTTCCGGAGTCTTCCCGCAATGAATGCGACCACCACCGCCGCCCAGCCCATGCCCCACGTGATGCCGACCTATGGTCGCCTGCCGTTCGCGTTGTCGCATGGCCGAGGCTGCTGGGTGTGGGACACCGACGGCAAGAAATACCTCGACGGCCTGGGCGGCATCGCCGTCAACACCGTCGGCCATGCGCACCCGAAGCTGGTCGCCGCGCTGCAGGACCAGGTCGGCAAGCTGATCCACAGCTCCAACTACTACCAGGTGCCGCTGCAGGAGCAGCTCGCCGCCAAGCTGACCGAGGTCTCGGGCCTGACCAACGCGTTCTTCTGCAGCACCGGCCTGGAGGCCAATGAAGGCGCGCTGAAGATCGCCCRCAAGTACGGCCACGACAAGGGCATCGAGCGCCCGGAGATCATCGTCTACGAGAAGGCCTTCCACGGCCGCTCGATCGCGACGCTCTCGGCCACCGGCAACGCCAAGGTGCAGGCCGGCTTCGGCCCGCTGGTCGAAGGCTTCGTGCGCGTGCCGCTGAACGACCTGGCCGCGGTGCGCAAGGTGGCCGCCGAGAACCCGAACGTGGTCGCGGTGTTCCTGGAGGTGATCCAGGGCGAAGGCGGCATCAACGTCTCGACGATCGAGTACCTGCAGGGCATCCGCAAGATCTGCGACGAGCGCGGCTGGCTGCTGATGCTCGACGAGGTGCAATGCGGACTGGGCCGCACCGGCAAGTGGTTCGCGCACCAATGGGCCGGCATCAAGCCGGACGTGATGCCGCTCGCCAAGGGCCTGGGCTCGGGCGTGCCGGTGGGCGCGATCGTCTGCGGCCCGAAGGCGGCCAACGTGTTCGGCCCGGGCAACCACGGCAGCACCTTCGGCGGCAACCCGCTCGCGATGCGTGCCGGCGTCGAGACGCTGCGCATCATGGAAGAAGAGAAGCTGCTCGAGAACGCCGCCACCGTCGGCGCCGCGCTGAAGGCCGGCATCGAGAAGGAGCTGGCCGGCGTGCCGGGCTTCGTCGAGGTGCGCGGCCAGGGCCTGATGCTCGGCATCGAGCTCGACCGCCCGTGCGGCGTGCTGCTGAACCGCGCGGCCGAGGCCGGCCTGCTGCTGAGCGTCACCGCCGACCGCGTGATCCGCCTGGTGCCCTCGCTGGTCCTCACCGCCGGCGAAGCGGCGCAGATCGTGGCCATCCTGTGCCCGCTGGTCAAGCGCTTCCTGTCCGAAACCCCTGCCACGCCATGAAGCCCGGCATGAGCCTCATCAAGCACTACCTGCAGTTCAGGGATTTCCGCGCCGAGGAGTACGCCTACCTGTTCGAGCGTGCGGGCATCATCAAGAAGCGCTTCAAGAACTACGAGAAGTACACGCCGCTGGTCGACCGCACGCTGGCGATGATCTTCGAGAAGGCGTCCACGCGCACCCGCGTCAGCTTCGAGGCCGGCATGTACCAGATGGGCGGCTCGGTGGTGAACCTGACCACCGGCGACAGCCAGCTCGGCCGCGCCGAGCCGATCGAGGACAGCGCGCGCGTGATCAGCCGCATGGTCGACCTGGTGATGATCCGCACCTACGAGCAGACCAAGCTCGATGCCTTCGCGGCGAACTCGCGCGTGCCGGTGATCAACGGGCTGACCAACGAGTACCACCCGTGCCAGATCCTGGCCGACATCTTCACGTACATCGAGCACCGCGGCAGCATCGCGGGCAAGGTGGTGGCCTGGGTCGGCGACGGCAACAACATGGCCAGCACCTGGCTGCAGGCGGCGAGCATCCTCGGCTTCACGCTGCACGTCAGCACGCCGTCGGGCTACGAGGTCGACGCGAAGGCCGCCGGCGTCAGCGATACCGGCTGCATCAAGGTCTTCAAGGATCCGCTCGAGGCCTGCCGCGGCGCGCACCTGGTGACCACCGACGTGTGGACCAGCATGGGCTACGAGGCCGAGAACGAGGCCCGCATGAAGGCCTTCGCCGACTGGTGCGTCGACCGCGAGATGATGGCCGCGGCGCAGCCCGATGCGCTCTTCATGCACTGCCTGCCGGCGCACCGCGGCGAGGAGGTCGAGGCCGACGTGATCGACGGCCCGCAATCGGTCGTCTGGGACGAGGCCGAGAACCGCATGCACGTCCAGAAGGCCTTGATGGAGTACCTGCTGCTGGGCCGCATCGGCTGATGCCGACCGGCCCGCGGCACGCGACCGCATGAAGCTCGCCCTGATCACCGACCTGCATGCCAACCGCGAGGCCGTCGAGGCCGTGCTCGCGCATGCGCAATCGCAGGGTGCGCAGCAGCACGTGTTCCTCGGCGACTACGTCGGCTACGGTGCCGAGCCGGGCTGGGTGGTCGACTGCGTGCAGGCCCACGTGGCCGGCGGCGCGATCGCGGTGATGGGCAACCACGACGCGGCCGCGGTGCAGGGCGCGCAGCCGACGATGGTGCCCGACGCGCGCGATGCCGCCGCCTGGACGCACGAACGGCTGACCCCGCCGCAGCTCGACTTCCTGGCGAAGCTGCCGCTCACCGCGCGCGATGCCGACCGCCTCTACGTGCATGCCAACGCGCATGCGCCTGCCGCGTGGGGCTACGTCACCGGCCGGCTCGACGCGGTGCGCAGCCTGCACGCCACCGACGCGCGCATCACCTTCTGCGGCCATGTGCACGAGCCGCTGCTGTTCCACCTGTCGGGCACCGGCAAGGTCGGCGATTTCACGCCGGTGCCGGGCGTGCCGATCCCGCTGTCGCCGCAGCGGCAGTGGCTGGTGATCCCCGGCTCGTCCGGCCAGCCGCGCGACGGCAACCCGGCCGCCGCCTATGCCACCTTCGACACCGTCAGTGGCGACCTGACCTACCACCGCGTGCCGTACGACCATGAGGCCGCGAGCGCCAAGGTGCGTGCCGCCGGCCTGCCCGAACGCCTCGCCCAGCGCCTGATCGATGGACACTGAGGCCGGGCCCGCGAAGCCCTCGTCGCGCCTGGCCGCCGGCCAGGTCATCGACGGCTTCCGGCTCGACGCCCACCTGCACCAGGGCGGCATGGCCAACCTGTGGGCCGTGACGCGGCTCGACAGCGACGACCCGCTGCCGCTGATCATGAAGGTGCCGCGCATCAAGGGCGGCGAGGATCCGACCAGCATCGTCGGCTTCGAGGTCGAGCAGATGATCCTGCCGTCGCTCGCCGGCGTGCATGTGCCGAAGTTCATCGCCAAGGGCGACTTCACCGGGCAGCCGTTCATCGTGATGGAGCGGCTGGCGGGCGATTCGCTGCGCCGGCGCTTCGACGATGCGCCGCTGCCGATCGCCGAGGTGGTGAATGTCGGCGCGCTCGTCGCGACCGCGCTGCACGACCTGCACCGCCAGCACGTGGTGCACCTCGACGTGAAGCCGAGCAACATCATGTTCCGCAAGGCGCCGGACGGCTCCCGCAGCGATGCCGTGCTGGTCGACTTCGGCCTGTCGCGCCACGACTTCCTGCCGGACCTGCTCGACGAGGAGTTCGAGCTGCCGATGGGCACCGGCCCGTACATGTCGCCGGAACAGGTGCAGTTCATCCGCAACGACCCGCGCAGCGACCTGTTCGCGCTCGGCGTGCTGCTGTACCACCTGCTGACCGGCGAGCGCCCGTTCGGCGCACCCACCAGCGTGCGCGGGCTGCGCCAGCGGCTGTACCAGGATCCGCTGCCACCGCTCGCGTGGCGGCCCGACTGCCCGCCGTGGCTGCAGGAGCTGGTGCTGCGCTGCCTGGAGGTGCAACCCGACAAGCGGCACCAGAGCGCCGCGCAACTCGCCTTCGAGCTGCAGAACCCGGAGCAGGTGGTGCTGACCGAGCGTGCGACGCGGCGCTCGCGCAGCGGCCGCGTGCAGACGCTGCGGCGCTGGTTCGCCGCGCTGGGTGCGGAACCGGCCGAGCGCGGCAATGCGGCCGGGCAGGCGGCGCGCAGCCCGATCCTGCTGGCGGCGGTGGATGTCGCGAATGCCGAGCCGGCGCTGCTCGAGGCGGTGCGCGACACGGTGCAGCGGCTGCTGCACACCGAGCCCGGCGCGCGCCTCGCGTGCCTGGCGGTGCTGAAGATCAACCGCATCGGCATGGACGAGCTGCTCGACAAGGACGGCGGCAGCAAGCACGTGGGCCTGCTGGTGCAGCTGAAGCACTGGGCGCGCCCGCTGCTGCAGGACCTGGAGGCCACGCGCCCCGAGCAGGCCGGGCGCGTGACCTTCCATGTGCTGGAGGCGCCTGATGCCGCGACCGCGATCGTCGACTACGCGCGCAAGAACCAGGTCGACCACATCGTGATGGGCGCGCGCAGCAGCGGCGGGCTGCGCCGCTACCTGGGCAGCGTGTCGGCCGAGGTGGTGGCGCAGTCGGACTGCACGGTGACGGTGGTGCGCAGCTTGCTTCGGCCTGCGCCATGAGCCACCCTGCCCCGGATCCCCGCTTCGGCCCGCTGCGCACGCACGGCCGCTTCGACTACTCGCCGATCACGCAGCGGCCGGATTTCCGCTGGCCCAACCGGCAGCGGCTCGCGGTGTACCTGGGCTTCAACCTGGAAGACTTCGCGTTCGGCGAAGGGCTGGGGGCATCGCTCGGCCCGGCGTCGCCGCACCCCGACGTGCTGAACCACAGCTGGCGCGAGTACGGCAACCGCGTCGGCGCGTGGCGCTGCCTGGAGCTGTTCGACCAGCTCGCGATGCCGGCCGGCGTGATCCTGAACACCGCGCTGTACGAGCTGAGCGCGCCGCTGGTGGATGCCTTCGTGCAGCGCGGCGACGAGATGATCGCGCACGGCCACACCAACTCGGTCCGCCAGGGCACGCTGCCCGAGGCCGACGAGCGCGCGCTGATCGAGCACTGCCGCGACACGATGACGCGCCGCCATGCGCTCGCGCCGCGCGGCTGGCTGTCGCCGTGGATCTCGGAAAGCCACGTCACGCCCGACCTGCTGGCCGAGGCCGGTTTCCACTACACGCTGAACTGGTGCCACGACGACCAGCCGGTGCGCCTGCGCACGCGCGGCGGCGGCTCGCTGTGGTCGGTGCCCTACCCGCAGGAGCTGAACGACATCCCGATGGTGATCGCGCGGCAGATGGACGCGAAGGACTTCGCGCAGATGATCGTCGACCAGTTCGACGAGATGCTGGAGCAGTCGCAGCGCCAGCCGCTGGTGATGGGCATCGCGCTGCACCCGTACATCGTCGGCCAGCCGTACCGGCTGCGCCACCTGCGGCGCGCGCTGCGGCACGTGATGGACCACCACCGCGAGATCTGGGTCACGACGCCGGGGGCGATCGTGTCGGCGATGGAGGAGATGGCGCGATAAACGGCTTGCGCGCCACTTCGAGTGGCGCAATACTGGCGCGATTCCTCGCCGGATTTGACGCGAATGCCACGAATCACGCCACAACATGAGTTCGATCGTCTGGTCGCGCTGATTGCCGCGCATCCCGCCGGCATCGGTGTTGACGCGCTATCCCAGGCGTTGGGTGAGCAGACCAAGCGCCGAACCCTGCAGCGCCGACTGGCTGCGCTCGTCGAACAGAAGCGCCTCGAGGTGCAGGGAGATGCGCGGTCGACGCGCTACCTGGCTCGGCCCGTCGGGGTCACGGAACCTCCTCCCACCTACGGCCATACCGACAGGTCCCGCGCCATCGCCGCGGCCACTGCGTCCATATCCCCGGAAGGCGAAGAGATCCGGGCGTACATCCGCCAACCGCGCCTGCAGCGCCGGCGGGTGGGCTACAACGTCGAGTTCCTGGAGCACTACCTCCCCAACCAGACGGTCTACCTGCCGCAAGGCTTGCGCGACCGATTGCATGCGATGGGGCAATCTCCCTCGGAGCAGGCGCCGGCCGGGACGTTTGCGAAGGACATCCTCGCCCGGCTGCTGATCGACCTGTCGTGGGCTTCCTCCCGGCTGGAAGGCAACACCTACAGCCGCCTCGACACCGAGCGGCTGATCGCGTTCGGCCAGGCGGCCGAAGGCAAGGACGCGCAGGAAACCAAGATGATCCTCAACCACAAGGAGGCCATCGAGTACCTGGTGGGAGACCCGGCGCACGCGGGCATGACGCCGCACACGCTCATCACGCTGCACGCGCTCCTGTCGGACGGCCTGATGGCCGACCCGACGGCCGTGGGCCGCATCCGCCGCCGCGCCGTCGGGATCGGCGGCAGCGTGTACCAGCCGCCGGGGCCACCACAGCCCTTGGAGGCCCTGTTCGACATCGTCGTGCAGACGGCCGCGGAGATCCGGGATCCCTTCGAGCAGGCCTTCTTCCTGATGGTGCACGTGCCCTACCTGCAACCCTTCGAGGACGTGAACAAGCGCGTGTCCCGGCTGGCCGCCAACATCCCGTTCATCCGCCACAACCTGTGCCCGCTGTCGTTCATCGACGTACCGCAGCAGGACTACGTGGACGCGATGCTCGGCGTCTATGAACTGAACCGCATCGAACTGCTGCGCGACGTCTTCGCCTCGGCCTACGGCTCTTCGTGCCAGCACTATGTCGCGGTCACGCGGGACCTGGTCCCGCCCGATGTCTTCCGGCTTCGCTACCGCAAGGCATTGGGCGAGGCCATCGCGGCCATCGTTCGGGGCGGCGACGCGGTCGACGAAGCGACGGTGCGCGCCAGGATTCCTTCAACGGTGGCCCTGGAAGACCGGGAGCATTTCGTCACGCTGGTGCTCACCGAGTTCAAGAGCCTGCATGCCGGCAATGCGGTTCGCTTCGGCCTGCGGCCGCTGGAGTTCGCGGCGTGGGAAGGACGGATCGAATAGCGCAAGCGCTGGCTGGAACCATTTCGATGGCGGCTGTCACCCACGCCCTGTCATCAATCAGGGGGCGCCATGCTGCTCATCACGAAGGTTGCACGCGAAAGCCGCTTGGACGCACGCCCGCGGGGCGGCGCCGCGACAACTCTCGTCACGCAAGGCCAGTCGCTGACCACCAAGCTGCACGACAAGGGCATCGACATCTCTGCCGCCGATCAAACCACGCGTGCCAGGTACGAGGCGATTGACAAGCATCGGCCGACCTTGCATCCCGCGTGCGCGCTGTGGTTCGCCCAGCAATGCCTCGCTCGAGGCGACAAGGATCTCTTTTGTGAGGTCGTGACGACATTCCGGCTCAAGCGCCTGCATGGCATCGTCGAGAACGCGAGCATCGTTGCCGAGAGTCTGAAAGACCTGCCAAGCGTTCATCAGATCGAATTCGCGCAAGGATGCGTTTTCACCGAAGCGTGCGTCGACGGGCTGCACACTGCCTTGTCTCAACGCCGCGAGGCCCCCCCCTTCGAACTGAATCTGCACGGCTGCGCGATCGAGTTCTCCGGCCTGAAAGCACTGGCCGCCGCTCTGCCCTCCATGACGTCGCTGGCCATGCTGAGCATCTCGAAGCCCGTCCTGTCCGGCGAGCCTTGCGACACCGGGCTCGGCCCCGCCATTGGCGACAGTCCGCACCTGCTTGCCTTCAAACTCGACGTACCTGCCGTGACACAAAAGGCCGCCGAGGCGATCGGCAAAGGCATCCGGCAGAACCGATCCCTCATCGAAGTGCACTTCTGCACCGATGCATCGATCGAGTGCCCGCAATGGCTGATGGCCGAACTGGCCCGCCCGGATGCAATCGATCCGACGCGTCCGGGCCTGGCCGCGCCGGCCCTGGCAACCCTCGTGTTGGTCGGAGATCGCGGCAAACACATCACTCTCGTGTTCCCGGAGGCCTGCACCGAGCATTTGGCCAAGGTCGTCGACAACAACCCATTGCTGACGCGGGTTCGGATCGAACCTTTCATGGAGTTCCACGAACCTCGGACATGCCTGGGCTTGTTCGCCATCTGCAAGGCGCGGCCTATATGCCTCGACATCCATTTGGTCTTCAACGGCAACTTCCCCAGAGCGTATCCAAAAATGAAGGACACCGACCCCAGGTACGTCGGAATGGAGAAGCCGCTCAGGCCGACTCTGAACTTCCTTCGCCGGACGAGTCCTGCCCCCCTCTTGCGCCCGGAACTGGCACGACAGGGGTCCGCGACCGTCCTCGCGGCCTTGTTGCCCCTGGGTGGATTGGCGGCGGATCTGTGCCCGCTCATCGCCGGCCACGTGTCGGACCAGCGCACGCTCACCGCGCTGCGCTGCATCAACAATGCGGCCGTGAAAGCGACCCGGCGATTCCACCGAGCGTTTCAAGTGGACCTCGTGAAGAGCCTGCCCCATTCGTTCGGTGACATCGAGTTTGCACACCACGTGATGGGGCCGCCATTGGCGGGCTTGTCGATGAGCGATTCTCGGCGAGCCACGTTGCAGTCGTCGATCGATACGCGGCCCGATGCTGTGCGGCTGAAGGCGCTGATGGACAGTGAAGGGCAGCGCATGCTGGGAAATTGGAAAGAGCAGGAACTCTTGTTGACCAACTACCACTTTACCGAGCAGCTCCAGCATGATCATGCAAGGCTGGAGGCTTTCCGCAGGTTCTTCCCCCAACTCAAAGGGAAATCGGGAGACATCTCCATGCGGCACTTGTCTTTCGAGGTCGGCCTTCTGAAAACAGGAGAAGACTTCAAGCGCAGCGTCAAGAAGGCTTTCGAGCGCATCCCGAAGCTGTTGAGCCCGAAGGAGAGCAGGGACAGCGCCCCCTCCTCCCCGCCCGAGAAAAAAGACTAGGACCCCAGCGCCTGCGCCACATACCGCGTCACCTTCGGCGGCGACTGCTCCACATGGAAGCCCAGCCGCCGTTCGCGCAGTTCCAGGTCGAACACCGTCATCCGGTCGAAGTGCCGCAGATGCTCGGCCCATGATTCGTTGACGAACTGCTCGACGTAGAGCGACGGGTCCGAGGTGTCGCGGAACAGGCTCCACGACAGCACGCCGCGGCGCAGGCAGCTGCTGCGCCGCTCCTGCATCACGTGCAGGAACTCGCCCACGCGCACCGGGTCGATCCGGTACTCCACCGCGATCAGCACCGGCCCGTCGTGCGGGTCCAGCGGCAGCGCGGTCACCGGCGGGCGCAGCGGGTTCTCCGTCGCGTTGGCCGGCGTCAGGTCCTCCTCGGCCACCGCCGAGAGCCGCACCCGCCGCGTCAGCAGCAGTGCCACGCAGCCCATCGCCGCCGCGCCCATCAGGCTGCTGCGCAGGTCGCTCATTGCCGCCACCTGGCCCCACAGCGCCGCACCGGCCGCGCTGCTGCCCATCAGCGCCATCTGGTAGATCGACATGCCGCGCGCCCGCACCCAGTCGGGCAGCGCGAGCTGCGCCGACACCGTCAGCGAATTGGCCACCGAGATCCACGCCGCACCGGCCACCGCCATCGCGCCCGCCGCCACCGCCACGTTCGGCGCCAGCGCCACCACCACCATCGCGAGCGCCTGCACGAACGAGCCCCAGCGCACCAGCTCGTCCGAGCCCAGGCGCTGGCGGATGCGCGGCAGGTTCAGGGCCGCGGCGATCGCGCCGGCGCCCATCGACGCCAGCAGCAGCGTGAAGGTGCCCGCGCCGCCGCCATGCAGGTGCTTGGCCACCAGCGGCAGCAGCGCGAGCAGCGCCGTCGACTGCAGGAAGAAGATCGACACCCGCAGCAGCACCACGTGCATGCGCGCCGATTCGCGCACGTACTGCACGCCGACGCGGATCGCGCCGAGGAAGCGCTCGCCCGGCAGCGTGCTCGCCTTCTGCTCGCGCTTCCAGCGGCTGATCGTGAAGGCCGCGCCGATCGACAGCAGCGCGTTCAGCACGAACACCCACGCGCTGCCAGCGCTCGCGATGATCGCGCCGGCCAGGATCGGCCCGATGATGCGCGACGCATTCATCGCGATGCCGTTCAGCGCCAGCGCCGACGGCAGCTGCGAGCGCGGCACCAGTTCCGGCACGATGGCCGCGAACACCGGCCAGCGCATCGCGAGGCCGATGCCGTTCGCGAAGGTCAGCACCAGCAGCAGCGGCGCGTTCATCGCATCGAACGCGATCGTCGTGCAGGTCACCACCGCCACCGCGGCCACCCACAGCTGCGTCAGCATGAAGTAGCGCCGGCGGTCGAGGATGTCGGCCATCGCGCCGCTCGGCAGCCCGAGCATGAACACCGGCAGCGTCGACGCCGACTGCACCAGCGCCACCAGCACCGGCGAGGTCGTCAGCGAGGTCATCAGCCACGCCGCCGCCACGTCGTTCATCCACATGCAGACGTTGGCGGCGACCCAGGTGCCCCACAGCATGCGGAACACCGGGAGCGAGAGCGGCGCCCAGGCTGAAGTGGGCGGCGGAGAAACGACAGGTGGAAGAGAGGGGGTGCTGGACATCCCGCAACGGTAGCACCGCGCCCGCGTCCATCACATGTGGGATGGACGTAGATCCCCGCCGCACGATACTGGCCCGGCAGCCTCAACCACCCCGGAGGAGCCCATGAAGCTCTTGATCTCCAAAGGTGCGTCCGGCCCGGACGTGACCCGTCTCGCGAAGGCGCTCGCCGCCGAACTCGGCCCCGATGCCGCGGATTTCCCGGTGCTCGCCAGCACCGGCCCGTCGATCGACGACGGCTTCGACGCCGCGATCCGGCGCTGGCAGGCCGGCATCGGCATCATCGCCGACGGCATCGTCGGCCCGCGCTGCCAGATGCTGCTGAAGCTGGCCGACGAAGGCCCGCCGACCGATCCGGTGCTGACGGTCGGTCTCGTGAGCCAGCTGTTCCCTGCGACCAAGCCGGCCAACATCGCGCGCTACCTGCCGTATGTCGAAGCGGCCTTGCGCGCGGCCGGCCTGGTCGACCGGCCGATGGTGCTGGGCGCACTCGGCACGATCCGCGCCGAGACCGAGGGGTTCGTGCCGATCGCCGAGTTCCAGTCCCGCTTCAACACACCGCCCGGCGGTGCGCCGTTCAGCAGCTACGACCTGCGCCGCGACCTCGGCAACGGCGCGGCCGGCGACGGCGCACGCTACAAGGGCCGCGGCTTCGTGCAGCTGACCGGCCGCGCGAACTACAAGCACTACGGCGAGGTGATCGGCATCGCGCTCGATGCCGACCCCGACAAGGCGAACGCGCCGGAAGTGGCTGCGGTGGTGCTCGCGCAGTTCCTGTTCGACAAGGCCGACAAGTTCCGCGCCGCGATCGGCAAGGGCGATTTCGCGGCGGCACGCAAGCTGGTCAACGGTGGCGCGCACGGGCTGGCCGCATTCCGCAGCGTGTTCGAGCTCGCGGCCACCGCGCAGGCGCCGGCGGCCGCCGGTGCCGGTGCTGCCAAGGGCAAGAGCACCTCGCGCCGCCCCGCCGGCAGCACGCACCGCGTCTCGCGCACGAAGAAGGACACCGCCGACCTGCGCGACCGCCAGTACATGCCCGCAGCGCTGACGCTGCCCGATGAATTCCCGGCCGCCGAGGTCGTGCAGCACTTCCTGCCCGGCTATGCCAAGGCCGGACTGATCCTGGACCAGGGCAGCGAGGGCGCCTGCACCGGCTTCGGGCTCGGCTGCGTCATCAACTACCTGCGCTGGCTGAAGGCGAAGACGCCGGCCCGCTTCGAATCGGTCAGCCCGCGCATGCTCTACACGCTGGCGCGCCGCCACGACGAATACGAAGGCGAGAACTACGAGGGCTCCAGCTGCCGCGGTGCGCTGAAGGGCTGGTTCAACAACGGCGTGTGCCTGGAGAAGGACTGGCCCTACCAGGCCGACAAATCCGACACCGCCCGCTACGGCTTCGCAACGCGGGCCACGCAGAACACGCTGGGCGTCTACTACCGCGTCGACACGCAGTCGATCACCGACATGCAGGCGGCCATCGCGCAGCACGGCGCGGTGTTCGTCTCGGCCTTCACGCACGACGGCTGGGACGGCGTGCCCGACGTCGCCGCCGAACCGAAGGGCCATGCCGACCTGCCGCTGATCGCGTTCGACGGCAGGCCGTCGAAGGATGGCGGCCATGCGTTCGCGCTGGTCGGCTTCAACGACCGCGGCTTCGTGCTGCAGAACTCCTGGGGCCGCGACTGGGGCGCCGGCGGCTTCGCGACGCTGTCGTACCTCGACTGGCTGGCCAATGCGATGGACGCCTGGGTCGTCGCGCTCGGCGTGCCGGGCGTCGTGGCCGGGCGGCTCGCGGTGGCGCAGCCGGGTGCCAAGAGCACCGGCGCGAAGCGCGGCGAGGCGAACCGCAGCGGCTGGTGGGACAGCGCGCTCGCGTACCGGCACAGCGTCGTGCTCGGCAACGATGGCCGCGTGAGCCGCTACCTGACCGAGGATGAGCAGCCGCRCAAGCTGCAGCAGCAGGCCTACGCGCTGCCCGACCAGTGGTTCCGCAGCCAGCCCGACGGCCCCGGATCGGGACCGAAAAGGCTGCTGCTGTACGTGCACGGCGGCCTGAACAGCGAGGCCGATGCGATCAAGCGCGCCAGCGCGATGGGCCGCTACCTGCTCGGCAACGGCTGCTACCCGCTGTTCCTGGTCTGGAAGACCGGCATGCTCGAATCGATCGGCGACATCCTGTCGGACGCCTTCCACCGCGAACCGGCGCGCGCCGGTGCCGGCGAATGGCTGACCGACAAGACCGACCTGCTGATCGAGAAGACCATCGGCCGCCCGCTCGCGAAGCCGATCTGGAGCGAGATGAAGGAGAACGCGCAGCTCGCGTTCTCGCCGCGCCACGGCGGCGAGCTGCTGCTGGACGCGATCCAGTCGCTGGCGGCCACCTGGGGCGCGCAGTTCGAACTGCACCTGGTCGGCCACTCGGCCGGCTCGATCGCGCTCGGGCACTTCCTCAGCGCGCTCGCGCAGCGCCAGCACGCCGGGCGCGACGACGGCCTCGCGCAGCGCCTCGCGTCGGTCAACCTGTATGCGCCGGCCTGCACCGTCGCGTTCGCGAACCAGCACTATGCGAGCGACGCACGGGTGATGGAGCGGCTGCACCTGGACGTGTTGTCCGACAAGGTCGAGCGCGACGACAACGTCGCGTCGATCTACCGCAAGTCGCTGCTGTACCTGGTGTCGAACGCGCTGGAAACCGACCTGCGCACGCCGATCCTCGGGCTCGATGCCGTCAACGACGCCGCGTTCGCCGGCTGGGACGGCTCGTCGGACACCGGCGAGGCGCTGGCCACCTGGCGCGCCGCGGCGGCCGATGCGCAGCTCGCGAAGCGCACCCAGCTCGTCACCAGCGACCGCATCGAGACGGCGATCGGCAGCGACGGCCAGCCGGTGCTGATGCGGGCCTCGCACGGCGGTTTCGACAACGACATCGAGGTCGTCACGCGCACGCTGCAGCGCATCCGCGGCAGCGCACTGGCCTTGAAGGTGGACGACCTGCGCGGCTATTGACGGGCCCAGGGGCGTCCGCTCCTACAGGCATCCGGTTCCACGTCCGACGCGCAGCGCCGGGCGTGGCCGCGATGATCGGCGCCATGGACATCACGCCGATCCCGTATGACCCGTCCTTCGAACACGCCGAGGAGGACGAGGGCGCGGTCTGCGACCAGATGATCGAGACGATGCGTGGCATCGCGCAGACCACGTTCTCGCACGCCGGCCACGGCCTGCGCGGTGTGCATGCCAAGAGCCACGGCCTGCTGCGCGGCGAGTTGCGCGTGCCGGCCGGGCTGCCGGCGGCGCATGCGCAGGGCGCGTTCGCGCAGCCCGGTGAATGGCCGCTGGTGATGCGGCTGTCGACGATCCCCGGCGACATCCTGGACGACGCGGTGTCGACGCCGCGCGGCATGGCGATCAAGCTGATCGGCGTCGACGGCGTCCGGCTGCCGGGCAGCGAGGGCGCGTTCACGCAGGATTTCGTGCTGGTCAACGGACCGGTCTTCGGCTCGGCCGGGCCGAAGCAGTTCCTGGCCGGCCTGAAGCTGCTGGCCGCCACGACCGACCGCGCGCCGACGCTGAAGAAGGCGGTGTCGGCGGTGCTGCGCGGCGCCGAGAGGGCGATCGAGCAGGTGGGGCTGCAAAGCGGCACGCTGAAGGCGCTTGGCGGACACCCGCAGACGCACCCGCTCGGCGACAGCTACTTCAGCCAGGTGCCGATGCTGTGGGGGCCGTACATGGCGAAGATCGAGGTGGTGCCGGTGTCGGCGGAACTGCAGGCACTGACCGGCGCGCACGTCGAGATGGAAGACCGCCCACAGGCCCTGCGCGATGCGGTGATGTCGCACTTCGCCCGAGCCGGCGGCGAGTGGGCGCTGCGCGTGCAGCTGTGCACCGACCTCGAGACGATGCCGATCGAGGATGCGTCGGTGCGCTGGCCCGAGGACCAGAGCCCGTTCGTCACCGTCGCGCGCATCGTGATGCGGCCGCAGCTCGCGTGGACCGAGGCACGCTCGGCGGCGATCGACGACGGCATGTCGTTCAGCCCGTGGCACGGGCTCGCGGCGCACCGGCCGCTGGGCGCGGTGATGCGGGTGCGCAAGCGGGTCTACGAGATGTCGGCGCGCTTCCGGGCCGAGCGCAACGGCGTGCGGATGGCGGAGCCGCGTTCCGCCGACGACCTGCCGCCCTGACCGAGGTCAGGTGCGCGGCACGACCGCCGTGACCTCGATCTCGACGCGGGCGCGCGGCTCCATCAGCGCACTGACCTGCACCGCGCTCATCGCGATCGTGTAGCTGCCGACCAGTTCGCGGAACACCGCGCCGACCTCGCGGCCGCGCGCCAGGTACTCGGCACGGTCGAGCACGTACCAGGTCATGCGCACGATGTGCTGCGGCGCCGCGCCGCCTTCGGCCAGCACCGCGCAGACATTGCGCAGCGCCTGCCGCACCTGGTCGACGAAATCGTCGCTCTCGAACTCGCAGCGCTCGTTCCAGCCGATCTGGCCGGCGACGAACACCAGCACGCCCTCGGCGGCCACGCCGTTCGCATAGCCGCGCGGCGGCAGCCAGCCGGGGGGTTGCAGCACTTTCATCCTGATGTCTCCTCTGTGTGTGTACGCCGGCTTCGACAGGCTCAGCCCGAACGGGAGTGGGGCTCAGCCCGAACGGAGCTTGAAGCGCTGCAGCTTGCCGGTCTCGGTGCGCGGCAACGCGTCGCAGAACTCGATCGCACGCGGGTACTTGTAGGGTGCGATCGCCTGCTTCGCGAAATCCTGCAGCGCCTTCACCATCGCCGCGTCGCCAACCTGCCCCGGCCGCAGCACGACGAAGGCCTTGACGACCTGCCCGCGCTCGTCGTCGGCCACGCCGACCACGCCGCACTCGGCCACCGCGGGGTGCTGCAGCAGCGCCGCCTCCACCTCCGGCCCGGCGATGTTGTAGCCGCCCGAGATGATCATGTCGTCGGTGCGCGCCTGGTAGACGAAGTAGCCGTCGTCGGTCTGCAGGTAGGCGTCGCCGGTCAGGTTCCAGCCCCCGCTCACGTACTGGCGCTGGCGCTCGTCGGCCAGGTAGCGGCAGCCGGTCGGCCCCTTGACCGCGAGGCGCCCCACCTGCCCCGGCGGCAGCGGCCGGCCCGCATCGTCGAGCACGCAGGCGCGGTAGCCCGGCACCACCGTGCCGGTCGCGCCCGGCCGCGCATGCGCCTCGTCGTGCGAGATGAAGATGTGCAGCAGCTCGGTCGAGCCGATGCCGTCGATGATCTCGATGCCGCTCGCCTGCTTCCACAGCTGCCGCGTCGCCGCGGGCAGCGCCTCGCCGGCCGACACGCACTGGCGCAGCGACGACAGGTCGTGCGCGGCGAGCTGGCCGGCCATCGCGCGGTACGCGGTCGGCGAGGTCACCAGCGTCGTCGCGCGGTACTGCGCGATCGCGGCCGGCAGCGCATCCGGCGCCGGCCGCTCGACCAGCACCGTCGACGCGCCCACCGACAGCGGGAACAGCAGCAGCCCGCCGAGCCCGAACGTGAACGCGATCGGCGGGCTGCCGATGAACACGTCGTCGGCCGTCGGCCGCAGCACATGGCGCGGCCAGCAGGCGCAGGCGGCCATCACGTCGCGGTGGAAATGCAGCGTCGCCTTCGGCGCACCGGTCGTGCCGGACGTGAAGGCCATCAGGCAGGTGTCGTCGGCGGCGGTGCGGGCGGTGTCGAATTGCGCCGGCTTGCCGGCCATGCGCGCCTCGAGGCCGCCGTCGCGCTCGGTCATGAAGTGCAGCACGTGCACGAGCGTCGGGCACTGCGGGCCGGCCAGCGCCAGCTCGTCGGCCAGCCGGATGTCGCACAGCGCATGGCTGATCTCGGCCTTGTGGACGATCTGCACCAGCTCCTTCGCGCGCAGCAGCGGCATGCTGCCGACCGCGATGCCGCCGGCCTTCACGACGCCGAACCAGCAGGCCGCCAGCATCGGCGAGTTCGGCCCGCGCAGCAGCACGCGGTTGCCGGGCACGAGGCCGAGGTCGTCGACCAGCACGTGCGCGATGCGGTTGGCCTGCGCCTGCAGCTGCGCGTAGGTCCAGCGCACGCCCTGCCCCTGCACACAGAGTCGGTCGCCGTGGCCCTCGTCGACCCAGCGGTCCAGCAACTCACGAGCGCAGTTCAGCTCGCCGGGAAACTGCAGCTCCGGCAGGTCGAACACCAGCTCGGGCCATTGATCGCGCGGCGGCAGGTGGTCTCTGGCAAAGGTGTCGACGTGCGCAGACATCTCACGTTCCTTTCAGCAGCTCGCGGGCAATGATCAGTTGCTGGACCTCGGTGGCGCCCTCGTAGATGCGCAGCGCACGGATCTCGCGGTACAGCGTCTCCACCGTGTTGCCGCTGACGACGCCGGCACCGCCCCACAACTGCACCGCGGCATCGATGACCTGCTGCGCGCCCTCGGTAGCCACCAGCTTGGCCATCGCGGCCTCGCGCGTCACGTTGCGGCCCTGGTCGCGCTGCCACGCGGCGCGGTAGGTCAGCAGCGCTGCGCTGTCGACGGTGGTCGCCATCTGCGCGAGCTTGGCCTGCGTGATCTGGAAGTCGGCGAGCGTCTGGCCGAACATCTTGCGGGTCGTCGCGCGCTGCAAGGCTTCATCGAGCGCACGCCGCGCGAAGCCGAGCGCGGCCGCGGCCACCGAGGTGCGGAAGATGTCGAGCGTGCGCATCGCGAGCTTGAAGCCCTGGCCCGCCTCGCCCAGCCGCTGCGCCTTCGGCACGCGGCAGCCGTCGAAGCGCAGCCTGGCCAACGGGTGCGGCGCGATCAGCTCGATGCGCTCGGCGATCTGCAGCCCCGGCGTGTCGGTATCGACGATCAGCGCGGTGATGCCGCGCGAGCCGGGTGCCTCGCCGGTGCGCACGAACAGCACGTAGAAGTCGGCGATGCCGCCGTTAGAGATCCAGGTCTTCTCGCCGTCGAGTACATACGCATCGCCGTCGTCGCGCGCCGCGCAGGCAAGCGCCGCCACGTCGGAGCCGGCCTCGGGCTCGGACAGCGCGAACGCCGCGATCGCCTCGCCGCGCGCGACCCGCGGCAGGTAGCGCTCGCGCTGCGCCGGCGTGCCGTCCAGCGAGATCGCGCCCGAGCCGAGGCCCTGCATCGCGAACGCGAAATCGGCCAGGCCGTGGTGGCGCGCCAGCGTCTCGCGCAGCAGGCAGATCGCGCGGGTGTCGATCGCGTCGCCCGGCCTCTCGGCGATCGCGTGGCGCAGCCAGCCGGCCGCGCCGAGCTGCTTCACGAGGCGTCGGCAGGTGGTGTCGACATCGTCGTGCGGCACGTGGGCCAGGTGCTCGCCGCACCAGCGCGAGAGCGCCTGCTCCAGCGCCGCATGGCGCGCCTCGAAGAACGGCCAGTCGAGGTGGGTGCTCATCAGTCGCCCTCGAACACCGGCTTCGACTTCGCCGCGAACGCCTCGTACGCGCGTTGGAAATCCTGCGTCATCATGCAGATCGCCTGGGCCTGCGCCTCGGATTCGATCGCCTCGTCGACGCCCATCGCCCACTCCTGGTGCAGCATGCGCTTCGTCATCGCATGCGCGAAGCCGGGGCCGGCCGCGATCTCGCCGGCCCAGGCCAGTGCATCGGCCTGCAGCGCATCGGGCTCGCTCAGGCGATTGAAGAAGCCCCATTGCAGCGCCTCGTCGCCGCCCAGCGAGCGGCCCGTGTACAGCAGCTCCGATGCGCGCCCCTGCCCGACGATGCGCGGCAGCAGCGCGCAGGCGCCCATGTCGCAACCGGCCAGCCCGACGCGCGAGAACAGGAAGGCGGTCTTGCTGCGCGCGGTGCCGACGCGCAGGTCCGATGCCATCGCGATGATCGCGCCGGCGCCGGCGCACACGCCGTCGATCGCCGAGACGACGGGCTGCGGGCAGGCGCGCATCGCCTTCACGAAATCACCGGTCATGCGCGTGAAGGCCAGCAGGTCGGGCATCGCCATCTTCGTCAGCGGGCCGATGATCTCGTGCACGTCGCCGCCGGAGCAGAAGTTGCCGCCGGCGCCCTGCACGACGATCGCGCGCACCTCGTCGACCTGCGCAAGCGTGCGGAACAGGTCGCGCAGCTCGGCGTACGACTCGAAGGTCAGCGGGTTCTTGCGCTCGGGCCGGTTCAGCGTGATCACGCCGACGCGGCCGTGCAGCGCCCAGCCGACATGCCGAGGCGAGATCGCGGCAGCACTTTGCCGGTTGCCGGACGCGAGGTGGGAGTCCATAGCACGTGTCATGTCTTCTCCTTCGGCTTGGTCTTCTTCACCGGCTTCGCAGGCGACGCGCTGTCGATGCCGGCCAGGTGCCGCTTCAGCACCGAGAGCAAGTCCTGCACCTGGGTCTTCTCGTCGGCCGACCAGCCGGCGAACAGCTCGACGACCCACTGCTCGTGCGTGGCCGCCATGCGCCGGAACTGGCGGCGGCCGGCCGGCGTCAGCTGCACCGCGAACGAGCGCCGGTCGTCCGGGCGCGGCACGCGGCGCACCAGGCCTTCGGCTTCGAGCTGGTCGGTGATGCCGGTCACGTTGCCGCCGGTCACCATCAGCCGCTGCGACAGCTCGCCCATCGCCAGGCCGGCGGGTTCGCGCTCGAGCTGCGCCAGCAGGTCGAAGCGCGGCAGCGTGGTCGCGAACTCGCTGCGCAGCCGGTTGCGGATCACCGACTCGATGCGGTTGCTGCACGACAGCAGGCGCAGCCAGAGCTTCAGGGCTTGATGGTGGTCGTCGATGACCCGCGATTCGAGGTCGCTGATGTCGGAAATCACATCACCTCCCCGCCGGCCACGGCGATCGCCTGGCCGGTGATGCTGGACGATTCGCGCCGGCACAGCCACAGCACCGCCTGCGCAACCTCGTCGGGCTGCACCAGCCGGCCCTGCGGGTTGGCTGCCGCCAAGGCGTCGCGTGCCGCGTCGGCGCTGCGCTGCGTCTTGCTCGCGATCTGCCCGACCGCGCGGGCGACGATGTCGGTGTCGGTGTAGCCGGGGCAGACCGCGTTGACGGTGACGCCCTTGCGCGCGACCTCGAGCGCGAGCGCCCGCGTCAGGCCCAGCACGCCGTGCTTCGCGGCGCAATAGGCGGCGACGTAGGCGTAGCCCTTCAGCGCCGCGGTGCTCGCGATGTTGACGATGCGGCCGAAGCCGCGCTCGGTCATGCCGGGCAACACCTGCCGGGTGCACAGGAAGGTGCCGGTCAGGTTGACCTGCAGCAGGCGGTTCCATTGGTCGAGCGTGGTGCGGGCGAAGGGCTGGCTTTCGACCTGGCCGGCGTTGTTGATCAGGAGGTCGACCGGGCCGACGGACGCGAAGGCCCGCTCGACGCCGGCGGGGTCGGTGATGTCGACGGCGCAGGTGTGAATCGCGGGCAGGGCTTCGACAGGCTCAGCCCGACCCTTCGACA
>NZ_JBFUFQ010000069.1:0-27041 GCF_056403355.1 Rhizobacter sp. P2_H3
CCGCGTGCCTGATGGAGCGCGGATCGGGCGGCTCGCCACCGTGCCACGAGTGCGTGCCGGCCGAATCGACCGCGACTGCATCGCCCAGCCCGGCCGCGCGCAGCTTGTGGCGCAGCACCGCCTCGGCGGTCGGCGAACGGCAGATGTTGCCCATGCAGACCATCAGCACCCGCACCTGCGCCCGCACCGGTGGCTGCGTCATGCCTTGCGGCCGCCGGCAGCCGGCAGCAGCACCACGTTGTCGGTGCCGGGCGCGCCGAAGGCCTGCTCGCGCAGGTGGGCCAGCTGGTCGCGCACGCGGGCCGCCTTCTCGAACTCCAGGTTGCGGGCATGCTCGAGCATCTGCTTCTCGAGCTGCTTGATGCGCTTGCCGAGGTCCTTCTCGCTCATCGCCTCGACCTCGGCCGTCTCGGCCGCGTTCTTCAGCTCGTCCTTCGCGCTCTTCTCGCTGTAGACGCCGTCGATCAGCTCGCGGATCTGCTTCTTCACGCTGCGCGGCGTGATGCCCTGCTCCAGGTTGTGCTGGATCTGCTTCGCGCGGCGCCGCTCGGTCTCGTCGATCGCGCGGCGCATCGAATCGGTCATCTTGTCGGCATACAGGATCGCCTTGCCGTTCACATTGCGCGCCGCGCGGCCGATGGTCTGGATCAGCGAGCGCTCGGCGCGCAGGAAGCCTTCCTTGTCGGCATCGAGGATCGCCACCAGCGACACCTCGGGGATGTCCAGCCCCTCGCGCAGCAGGTTGATGCCCACCAGCACGTCGAAGGTGCCGAGCCGCAGGTCGCGCAGGATCTCGACCCGCTCGACGGTGTCGATGTCGCTGTGCAGGTAGCGCACCTTGACGCCGTTGTCGCTCAGGTAGTCGGTGAGCTGCTCGGCCATGCGCTTGGTCAGCGTGGTGATCAGCACGCGCTCGTGGATCTCGACGCGCTCGCGGATCTCCTGCAGCACGTCGTCGACCTGGTGCGTGGCCGGGCGCACCTCGACGAGCGGGTCGACCAGCCCGGTCGGCCGCACCACCTGCTCGACCACCTGGCCGGCGTTGCGCTTCTCGAAGTCGGCCGGCGTCGCCGACACGAACACCACCTGGCGCATCTTCTTCTCGAACTCCTCGAACTTCAGCGGCCGGTTGTCGAGCGCCGACGGCAGCCGGAAGCCGTACTCGACCAGCGTGGTCTTGCGCGCGCGGTCGCCGTTGTACATGCCGCCCAGCTGGCCGATCAGCACGTGCGATTCGTCGAGGAACATCAGCGCATCGCCCGGCAGGTAGTCGACCAGCGTCGACGGCGGCTCGCCCGGCGCCGAGCCCGACAGGTGGCGCGTGTAGTTCTCGATGCCCTTGCAGTGGCCGATCTCCTGCAGCATCTCCAGGTCGAAGCGGGTGCGCTGCTCCAGGCGCTGCGCCTCGACCAGCTTGCCGTCCTTCACCAGCTCGTCGAGCCGCGTGCGCAGCTCGGCCTTGATGGTCTCGATGGCAGCGACCACGCGATCACGCGGCGTCACGTAGTGGCTGGACGGGTAGACGGTGAAGCGCGGGATCTTCTGGCGGATGCGCCCGGTCAGCGGGTCGAACAGCTGCAGCGCCTCGACCTCGTCGTCGAACAGCTCGATGCGGATCGCGAGCTCGGAGTGCTCGGCCGGGAACACGTCGATGGTGTCGCCGCGCACGCGGAAGGTGCCGCGGCTGAAGTCCATCTCGTTGCGCTGGTACTGCATGCGGATCAGCTGCGCGATCACGTCGCGCTGCCCCATCTTGTCGCCGGCGCGCAGCGTCATCACCATGCGGTGGTAGTCGCTCGGGTTGCCGATGCCGTAGATCGCGCTGACGGTGGCGACGATCACCACGTCGCGCCGCTCCAGCAGGCTCTTGGTGGCCGACAGCCGCATCTGCTCGATGTGTTCGTTGATCGAGCTGTCCTTCTCGATGAACAGGTCGCGCTGCGGCACGTAGGCTTCAGGCTGGTAGTAGTCGTAGTAGCTGACGAAGTACTCGACCGCATTCTTCGGGAAGAACTCGCGGAACTCGCTGTACAGCTGTGCCGCCAGCGTCTTGTTGGGCGCGAACACGATGGCCGGGCGGCCCATGCGGGCGATCACGTTGGCCATCGTGAAGGTCTTGCCGGAGCCGGTGACGCCCAGCAGCGTCTGGTAGCTCAGGCCGTCCTCGATGCCTTCGGCCAGCGCCGCGATCGCGGTCGGCTGGTCGCCGGCCGGTGGATACGGCTGGAACAGCTGGAACGGCGAGTCGGGGAAGGCGACGAACTCGCCTTCGACGGGTTCAACCACCGGCGTGTCGGCGAGCAGGATGTCGGGGCCGCCCTGCGGCGCCTTCGGTGCCAACTTCGGTGCAGGGCGCGATACCGTCTTGGGTGCCGAATTTCGGGGCAGGTCGGCCATGGCGATTAAAATCCTCGGGTTTTCCTGTACCGGAAGTGCACAGGGAAATCGGCAAGCCTAGCCCAAATCACGCATCCGCTCTACTGACAAGGACTGTCCATGACCTCGCTGTTCGCCGCTGTCGAAATGGCACCCCGCGACCCCATCCTCGGCCTGAACGAGCAGTTCAACGCCGATCCGAATCCCGCCAAGGTGAACCTGGGCGTCGGGGTCTACTACGACGACAACGGCAAACTCCCGCTGCTGAAGTGCGTGGCCGAGGCCGAGCGCCAGATGCAGGAGGCCCCGAAGCCGCGCGGCTACCTGCCGATCGACGGCATCGCCGCCTACGACAAGGCGGTGCAGGGCCTGGTGTTCGGCACCGACAGCGCTGAAGTCGCTGCCGGCCGCGTCGCCACCGTCCAGGGCCTGGGCGGCACCGGCGGCCTGAAGATCGGCGCCGACTTCCTGAAGAAGCTGAACCCGGGCGCCAAGGTGCTGATCAGCGACCCGAGCTGGGAAAACCACCGCGCGCTGTTCACCAACGCCGGCTTCGTGGTCGAGAGTTATCCGTACTACGACGCGGCCAAGCGCGGCGTCAATGTCGAGGGCATGCTGGCCGCGCTGAACGCCGCACCGGCCGGCACGGTGGTCGTGCTGCACGCCTGCTGCCACAACCCGACCGGCTACGACATCACCCCCGCCGACTGGGCGAAGGTGATCGGGGCCGTCAAGGCACGCGGCCTGGTGGCCTTCCTCGACATGGCCTACCAGGGCTTCGGCGAGGGCATCGCCGAAGACGGCGCGGTGATCGCGCAGTTCGTCGCCGCCGGCATCGACTTCTTCGTCGCGACCTCGTTCTCGAAGAGCTTTTCGCTGTACGGCGAACGCGTCGGCGCGCTGAGCGTGCTGTGCGCCACCAAGGACGACGCGACCCGCGTGCTGAGCCAGCTGAAGATCGTGATCCGCACCAACTACTCCAACCCGCCGACGCACGGCGCCCAGGTCGTCGCCACCGTGCTGACGACGCCGGCGCTGCGCGCGATGTGGGAGGAAGAACTGGCCGGCATGCGGGTGCGCATCAAGCAGATGCGCACCGCGCTGCTGCAGAAGCTGCAGGCCGCCGGCATCCGGCAGGACATGAGCTTCATCACGCAGCAGAAGGGCATGTTCAGCTATTCGGGCCTCACCAAGGCCCAGATGGAGCGGCTGCGCAACGAGTTCGGCATCTACGGCGTCGATTCGGGCCGCATCTGCGTCGCGGCGCTGAACAGCAAGAACATCGACGCGGTGGTCGCCGCGATCGCCAAAGTCATCTGAAGCGACATCTGCCGTCACACAAGTGACAGTTCGAGAGAAGGCCGCACCATTCTGGGCGGCCTTTGTGCTTCTTTTCCGGGTTTGCACCAAAGCAGTCCGCGGGCACGATCTGTATCGACTGCCTAGAATGCTGCGACGCACAACTTGTGTGAAAACCTTGTGTGAAAGCGATTCCGCGAAGCGGTCGCAAAGGAACCCAGAATGCTGTACCAGTGGTATGAAGCCCAGCGCGCGTTGTTGAGCCCGTTCTCCGAATTCGCAAGCGCCTCCTCGAAGCTGTACAGCCACCCGCTGTCGCCGTTCACGCACACGCCGATGGCGCAGCGCGTGTCGGCCGGGCTGGACCTGGTGCACCGGTTGTCGAAGGAATACGAGAAGCCGCAGTTCAACATCACGTCGGTGCGCGTCGGCACGGTGGATGTCGCGGTGCAGGAGCAGGTGGCGCTCGAGAAGCCGTTCTGCCGGCTGCTGCGCTTCAAGCGCTTCACCGACGATTCGCCAGTGCTCACGCTGATGAAGGACCAGCCCACCGTGCTGGTCGTGGCGCCGCTGTCGGGCCACCACTCGACGCTGCTGCGCGACACCGTGAAGGCGCTGCTGCAGGACCACAAGGTCTTCATCACCGACTGGACCGATGCCCGCATGGTCGACCAGGCCGCCGGCCCGTTCCACCTCGACGACTACGTCGACTACGTGCAGGAGTTCATCCGCCACGTCGGGCCCGAGTGCAACGTGATCTCGGTGTGCCAGCCGACGGTGCCGGTGCTGGCCGCGATCTCGCTGATGGCCAGCCGCGGCGAGCCCACCCCGCGCACGATGACGATGATGGGCGGCCCGATCGATGCCCGCAGGAGCCCGACGGCCGTCAACAACCTGGCGATGAACAAGAGCTACGACTGGTTCGAGAACAACGTCATCTACCGCGTGCCGGTCAACTACCCCGGCGCCGGCCGGCGCGTCTACCCGGGCTTCCTGCRGCACAGCGGCTTCATCGCGATGAACCCGGACCGCCACCTGAAGTCGCACTACGACTACTTCATGGACCTGATGCGCGGCGACGACGACAACGCCGATTTCCACCGCACCTTCTACGACGAGTACAACGCAGTGCTCGACATGCCGGCCGAGTACTACCTCGACACCATCAAGACGGTGTTCCAGGATTTCGCGCTGGTCAACGGCACCTGGGAGGTCCGGGGCGAGCTGGTGCGCCCGCAGGACATCACGACCAGCGCGCTGCTGACGATCGAGGGCGAGCTGGACGACATCTCCGGCGCCGGCCAGACCAAGGCGGCGCACGAGCTGTGCACCGGCATCCCGAAGGCGCGCCAGTTCCACTACGACGTCGAAGGCGCCGGACACTACGGCATCTTCTCGGGCCGCCGCTGGCGCGAGAAGGTCTACCCGGAAGTGCGCAACTTCATCGCGTCACACCAGCAGGCGGTGAAACTCGCCCGCCCGGCGGCCCGCAAGACGGCCGCACGCAAGGCAGCCTGACGGCGCCGTGGACCGGGACGCACTCGCCGACCGGCTGGACGCCGCCCTGCCGCAGACGCAGTGCACGCGCTGCGGCTACCCCGACTGCCGCTCGTACGCCGAGGCCATCGCCGCCGGCGACGCAGCGATCAACCAGTGCCCGCCGGGCGGTGCCGAGGGCATCGCGCGGCTGGCGCGCCTGACCGGCCGGCCGGTGCAGGCGCTGAACCCGCTGAACGGCCACGAAGGGCCGCGGCGCCTCGCGGTGATCGACGAGGCCTGGTGCATCGGCTGCACGCTGTGCCTGAAGGCCTGCCCGGTCGACTGCATCGTCGGCGGGCCGAAATCGATGCACACCGTGATCGAGCCGCTGTGCACCGGCTGCGAGCTGTGCATCCCGGCCTGCCCGGTCGATTGCATCTCGCTGGTCGACGCCAGCCCGGGCCGCACCGGCTGGGACGCGTGGAGCCCGGCGCAGGCCGACGAGGCGCGCGAGCGCTTCGAATTCCACCGCGCGCGGCTGGCGCACGACGAGCAGCAACGCCAGGCGCGCATGGCCGCCCGCAGCGCGCCCACGGCGGCGGCAGGCACCGAGGTGAGCGTCAAGAGCAGCGTCATCGAAGCCGCGCTCGCCCGCGCACGCCAGCGCAAGCCCGGCTGAGCGCATCGAGCGGCTTGTCAGCCGATTCCTACAGCTGAATCAGCCGCGTCCTATCCGGACCCCGGGTCGGAACCGACGACGGCGGCCAGCCTCCCCGCCTACGCTTGCGCCACGGATGGCCGATGCCGGCCGTCCGACATCACCGCGCAAGGAGCTGCAATGCATCACGATCGCATCGGGGGCCGCTGGAAGKAATTCAAGGGCCAGGCCCGTGAGAACTGGGGCCGCGTGACCGGCAACCAGAACCATGTCGAGCAAGGTCAACGCGAACGCCATGCCGGCAAGCTGCAGCGCAAGCACGGCGCCTACGAGGATGAAGCCCGCGAACAGATCCGCGAGCTGCAATCGCGCTACTGAACGGCGACAAAGGAGTACCGCCATGCATCGACTGCTGTTGGCATTTCTGTTGATGCTCAGCATGGGCGCCACGCTGTCGCTCACTGCGTGCGACAAGCTCGGTTCAGGCACGCCGAAGCCGACCACCAACGCGCCGCCGGCCGCCAGCGCACCGGGCTAGGAACCATTCGCGCGGGCCGGTTACTCATGCGGCATGAATTCCGCAGTAACCCCCCATGCACCGCTGCATTCACATGCGTACCCCGACCCGCAGATCGCTGCCTTGGTGCAGTCCCTCGGGACCGGCCTGATCGGCATCGCCGAGCAGCTTCGTGCCGCGCCACCCGCTGAGCGCGGGCAAGTGGTCACGGACGCGGTGCAGCCACTGTCACCGCAGCGCTGCGATGCGCTTTACGACATCGCCTCGCGGCTCTGCAACGAGGGACAGTTCCAGCACGCCTTGCCAATCGCACTCCATCTCGAAACGCATGCGCAAAGCCCTCGCCATGGCTTCATAGCCGCGACCTGCCTGCAGCGGTTGAACCAACCCGAGCTGGCCGCGCCGATGTATGCCTTGTGCCTGGTCGGGAATCCCCGTCATGTGGCCGCGATGTTCCGGCTGGGCGAGTGCCTCGCGGCCACCGGCCGGGAGGAAGAGGCGGTCCAGGCCTTCGAAGCCACGATCGACCTCGGCCGTGCCGATGCGGCCTTCGTCGAACTGCAGGAACTGGCCCGCCGCCGCATCGATCAGCTGGCGGCGCGCAGGATCCGGAACTGATCGTTCGATTTCTTCAACCGCACCAAGGAAATTTCATGGACCCCACCGCACGTGCAAAAGTCGACGCGCGTCGCTCTCAGATACCTGCGAATGCGAACCCGTCGCCTGACGGGAACACCATCCAGTCACGTTGGGATTGCTGCATGCCCCAAGCGGGAGACGACCACACCGCTGCAACGAGCTACTGCGGCGTGTCGGACACGAATTGCGCGATCGGAAATGCCGTCGCTGCCATGTTCGCGCTGACCATCGGCACTGGTTTCATCGCGGGTGGGCTGGCGGGTTCCGCGTTAGGCATTGCACCTCTGATCGTGGGTGGTGTCCTGGTGGCGGCAGCGTGGCCCTGCGTCTACACCAGCGTCGCCATCTGCCGCCAAGAAGACAGAGAGCGACCAGTACCACAGCCATCCATCCAGACCGTCTGACTGTGGGGCGCGCCGCGCGCTGCCACAATGCGCGCCGATGAACGCCGACCAGATCCAGCCCTTCTTCGCGACGCTCCAGGCTGCCAACCCGCAGCCGAACACCGAGCTCGAATACACCAACGTCTTCGAGCTGCTGGCCGCCGTGCTGCTGTCGGCCCAGGCCACCGACGTGGGCGTCAACAAGGCGACGCGCAAGCTGTTCGCCGTCGCCCCGACGCCGCAGAAGATGCTGGCGCTCGGGCTCGACGGCATCACGCAGCACATCAAGACGATCGGGCTCTACCGCAACAAGGCGAAGAACCTGCTCGAGACCTGCCGCATCCTGATCGAGCAGCACGGCGGCGCGGTGCCGCGCACCCGCGAGGCGCTGGAGGCGCTGCCGGGCGTCGGCCGCAAGACCGCCAACGTGGTGCTGAACGTCGCGTTCGGCGAGGCGACGATGGCGGTCGACACGCACATCTTTCGCGTCAGCAACCGCACCGGGCTCGCGCCGGGAAAGAATCCGCTGGAGGTCGAGCTCGGCCTGTTGAAGCGGGTGCCCGAGGGCTACCTGGTCGACGCGCACCACTGGCTGATCCTGCACGGCCGCTATGTGTGCCAGGCGCGCAAGCCGCTGTGCTTCGAATGCGGCGTGGCGGCGTACTGCGATTCGCGGCCGGGCGGGCCGCATCCGATCTACCCCGAGACGCGCGCGCCGTAGCCCGGCGCCGCCGGCCAGTCGGCGGCGCGCGCAGGCGTGATGCCGTCGCGCAGGCAGCGGACGGCATTCAACCAGCCGGCGTGCGCGACGATGCAGGCGTGCGGCGGCAACTCGCCCAGCACCTCGGCACAGCGCTGCAGCAACTGCGCGACCGACTCGCCGCCACCCGGCGCGCCGCGCAGGAAGTCGTCGCACCAGGCGTCGACCGGTGCCGCGCCGATCTCGACCCAGGTCCGGCCATCCCAGTCGCCGAAATCCAGCTCGCACAGCCGCGCATCGATGCGGTGTGTCCAGCCCCAGCGCGCGAGCCAGCGGCCCACGTCGGCGCAGCGCCGCAGCGGCGAGGTCCAGACGCCCTTCGGCCAGCCTTCGCACCGCGCCGCGCGGCGGATGCGGTGCGCGAGGCGCTTCGCGCGGCGCCGGTCCACCGGCACGTCGGTGTGGCCGATGCACCGGCCCGCCACGCCGTCGGGCCGCGGATGGCGCCAGGCCTCGATGCGGTTCATGCCCAGCGCAGCGCGACCACCCAGCCCAGCAGCGCCAGCAACTCGGTGATCTGCTGCGTGGCGCCCAGCGTGTCGCCGGTGATGCCGCCGAGCCGGCGCCGGAACCAGCGGCCGCAGGCGATCGTGCCGAGCAGCACGCCGGCCAGCGCGAGTGCGACGTACGGCCACCCCGCCCAGCGCAACGCGACCAGCGCGCCCGCCAGCAGCACCACCCAGCCGAGCGCGACGGCGACGCCGAGCGCCGACACCTTCTGCGCGAGCGGCTTCGCCTTGGCCTGCGACACCTCGCCCGCATACGGCAGCACGCGGATCAGCACCACCGCCGCCGCGCGCGACGCGGTGTGCGCGAGCAGCAGCGCCGGCACCGCCAGCGCCAGCGGCAGGCTGGCGAGCGTCGCGGCCTTCAAGCCGAGCACCAGCACCAGCGCGACCGCACCGTAGCTGCCGATGCGCGAGTCCTTCATGATCTCCAGCGCCCGCTCGCGGCTCACCGCGCCGCCGAGCGCATCGCAGGTGTCGGCCAGGCCGTCCTCGTGGAAGGCACCGGTGAGCCAGACGGTCGCCGCGATCGACAGCCACACGCCGATCGCAGTGCCCAGGGCCTGGCTGCCGACGGCCAGCGCGAGCGCCGCGACCCCGCCGACGAGCAAGCCGACCAGCGGGAAATGCCGCGCGCTCGCGTTCAGCCACGCGGGCTCGAAGCCGACGCGCGACGGCACCGGCACGCGCGTGAAGAACTGCAGCGCGATCGCCATCAGGCGCAGTTCGTGCAGCACGGCCTTCACCACGCGTCAGGCCTCGCTGCGGTCCGAGACGCCGGCCGATTCGAAGCTCGCCATCTCGGCCAGCACGCGCACCGCGCTTTCCAGCAGCGGCCATGCGAGCGCGGCGCCCGAGCCTTCGCCCAGCCGCAGCCCGAGGTCGAGCAGCGGCTCCCCGCCCAACTCGCGCACCATCAGCGCATGGCCCGGCTCGGCCGAGCGGTGCGCGAGCACGCAGTAGCCGGCGAGCGCCGGCGCGAGCCGCGTGGCCACCAGCACCGCGGCGCTCGCGATGAAGCCGTCGACGACGACGACGCGCCGCTCGGCGGCCGCCTGCAGCGCCGCCCCGGCGAGCATCGCGATCTCGAAGCCGCCGAACGCGGCCAGCACCTCCAGCGGCTGCGTCGCGCCGGCATGGCGTTCGAGCACCTGCGCGAGCACCGTGCGCTTGCGGGCGAGGCCGGCATCGTCGAGCCCGGTGCCGCGGCCGACGCAGGCATCGATCGGCTGGCCGCCCAGGCGCGCGAGCAGCAGCGCGGCGCTGGAGCTGTTGCCGATGCCCATCTCGCCGAGCAGCACCGCATTGCCGGGCAGCTCGTGCACGACGGCCATGCCGGCCGCCAGTGCCTGCCGGCATTGCGCCTCGCTCATCGCCGGTCCGGCCAGCGCATCAGCGGTGCCGCGCGCGACCTTGCGGTCGAGCAGCCCGGCACGCGGCGCGAAATCGTGCGCGACGCCGGCATCGACCACCGTCAGCGCGAGACCGTGCTGCCGCGCCAGCACGCTGACCGCCGCGCCGCCGGCCAGGAAGTTCTCGACCATCTGCCAGGTGACATCGCTCGGAAACGCCGAGACGCCGCGCGCCGCGAGGCCGTGGTCGCCGGCGAACACCAGCATCTGCGGCTGCACGAGGCGGGGCGCCTCGTTGCGCTGGACCAGCCCGAGCTGCAGCGCGAGCGATTCGAGGCGGCCGAGCGAGCCCTGCGGCTTGGTCTTGCGGTCGAGCCGCTGCTGCAGCCGCTGCGCGAGCGCGGCGTCGTCGATCGGGGTGATGGAGGGCAGTTCGAAGCGCATGGGTCAGTCCCGCGAAGGTTGGAGAAGTCGCATCAGCGAGCCGGGCGCGAAGTGCGCCTCGGCGAAATCGGCGAGGCCGTCGAACACGGCGTCGAGCGTGCGGGCCTGCCGGCCGAACAATGCGCGCAGCACCTCGTCGCATTCGAACACGCCGTGCGCATAGAGCCCGAGCACGTTGCCGCGCTGCCAGCCGATCGGCTCGCCGCCGGCATTGCGCAGCGCGACGGCGAGCGGCGCGGTGGCCTGCGTGCGGCCGTGGCGGATCTCGTAGCCGCGCAAGGCGGCCTGCGACAGCGCGGCCCACGGCCCGTCCAGCGTCTCGAAGCGAGCCTCGACGGTGCAAAGCCGCTTCTCGCGCTCGAAGCGCGTGGCCAGCGGCAGCAGCCCGAGGCCGGCCGCATCGCCGTCGATGCCGAACGGGTCGGCGAGCGATTCGCCGAGCATCTGCAGCCCGCCGCACAGCCCGAGCACCGGCCGGCCGGCCGCGGCATGCCGGCACACCGCATCGGCCAGGCCCTGCGCACGCAGCCACGCGAGGTCGCTGCTGGTGTGCTTGGAGCCGGGCAGCACGATCCAGTCGGCATCGGCCAGCGCGGCCGGCGTGCGCGCCCAGCGCAGCCGCACGCCGCTCAGGTGGCGCAGCGGCTGGAACTCGTCGAGGTTGYTGATGCGTGGCGGCGCGATCACGCTGATGCGCAGGCCGTCGGCATCGCCGCTCGGCGTGTCGTCGAAGACGCCGTCTTCCTCGGGCAGGCCGTGGCCGCGCCACATCGGCAGCACCGCGAGCGTCGGCACGCCGGTCAGCTGCTGCAGCTGCGACGGGCCGGGTTCGAGCAGCCGCGCATCGCCGCGGAAGCGGTTCAGCACGAAGCCGCGCAGCAGCCGCTGCTCGTCGGCCGCGAGCAACTGGTGCGTGCCGTACAGGTGGGCGAAGGCGCCGCCGCGGTCGATGTCGCTGACGAGCAGGCAGGCTGCGTCGGCCGCGAGCGCGGTGCGCATGTTCACGTAATCGCTGTGGCGCAGGTTGATCTCGGCTGGCGAGCCGGCGCCTTCGATGACGATCACGTCGTGCTCGGCCTGCAGCGATCGCAGCGCGCCCTGCGCATGCGGCCACAGCAGCGCGCTGCGGTCATGCCACGGCACGCCGGCGAGGTCGGCGCGCACCTCGCCCATCAGCACGACCTGGCTCGCGGTGTCGCGCTCGGGCTTCAGCAGCACCGGGTTCATGCGCACGTCGGGGGCGGCGCGGGCGGCCAGCGCCTGGAAGTATTGTGCGCTGCCGATCTCGCCGAGGCGGCCTTCCAGGCCCGGCACGACGCGCGCGTTGTTGCTCATGTTCTGCGCCTTGAACGGCGCGACCTTCAGGCCCTGGCGCGCATACCAGCGGCACAGCGCGGTCGCGAGCCAGCTCTTGCCGGCACCGCTGGTGGTGCCAAGGACCATCACGGCGCGGGCGGTCATCGGGTGATCTCCATCCAGGCGCGTGCGAGCGCATCCTGGGCTTCGGGGCGCTGCACGCCGAGGCGCACGGCGCCGGGCAGGCCCATCGATGCCGTGTCGCGCAGCTTGATGCCAAGCTCGCGCAGGCGCGACAGGCGTTCGACGAGACCGTCGGCGCGCACGACGTGGAACGGCGTCTCGCTGTCCTCGCACCGCCAGCCGAGCGTGGCACAGAGGTCGAGTTGGCGCGCCTTCCAGCGGCGCAGCGTGGCCAGCGACTCGTGCAGCCAGTGCTGCGTGGCGGGTGCCGTCCACGCGGTCAGCATCGCGACGCCATGGGCGCCGACCGGCCATGAGGGCGCGAGATCCAGCAGCGGTTGAACGAGCGGGTCGGCTTCGGGAGCGATCGCATAGGCAGCGCGGATACCGGTCAGGCCAAGGGCCTTGTTCGGCGACCACAGCTGCCATGCGGCAGCGGACATCATGTGTCGCTGCCCTGAAAGCCGCAGCGGAGCGTACGCGCAGTCGATGACGTGCACCGCGCCGTCGACCCAGGCCAACGGCATCGACCGGCCCAGCGGGCTGCTCGGCGACGCGTGCCAGACCAGCGCCGCGGCATCGCGTTCGACCTCGCGCAGGCCGCGCGCCGCTGCTGCCGCCGCGTAGTCGCCGTAGCAGGGGCGCGGGATGAACACGCCGGCACTCGGCTTGCCGAGCGCGATGGCGGTGCTGATGCGGGCGATGAACTCGCTGGCGCTGGCCGCGATCACGATGCGGCCGGAGGTGACGCCGTGGTGTGCGGCCAGTGCCGCACGCAGGTCGGTGTACGACGGGTCCGGGTAGCGGCTCGCGTCGACCGCCTCCCACGCGAGCGGCGCGGGGCCGCAGGCGTTCGCGTTGGTCGAGAAATCCCAGTGGGGAATGCCCCGGGCGTCCGGCCCGCCATGCACCACGTCAGACGCTCCTCGCCAGCAGCGCGATGGCCGCCGTGGCCACCGAGGCCCAGGCGGCAATGCCGGCATACCGCAGGGCCACTCGCACATCGGCCGCACGCGGCACCCTCGCCCGCGCGTTCAGCGTGTACACGCCCGGCTTGCCGAGCCGCACCCCCAGCCGCAGCGCCATCGCGCCCATCGGCCAGCCGCCGTTCGGCGACGGGGTTCGCAGCGATTGGCCGTACAGCCGGCGCCAGTCGACCCGCCGCAAAGGCGGATGCAGCAGCACGGCCGTGATGCGCGCGGGCAGCCACGACAGCACGTCGTCCGCCCGCGCCGCCCACTTGCCGGCCCACTCCCACTCGCCGCGGTAGCCCCACATCGCGTCCGCCGTGTTGGCGAAGCGGTAGACCAGTGCCCCCGGCAGGCCGGCCACCGCGAACCAGAACAGCGGCGCCACCAGCGAATCGTTCAGGTTCTCGGCCAGCGTCTCGATCGCGGTCTCGCGGATGGCGGCTTCGTCGAGCGCCGAGGTGTCGCGGCTGACCACGCGCGAGAGTTGCAGCCGCCCTGCTTCCAGGCCCTGCCCCAATGAACGTTCGATCGCCACCACCTCGTCGCGCAGCATGCGCCATGCGAAGCAGGGCTTCAGCAGCAGCGCCAGCAGCGGCACCGACGCCCACCACGGCCACGCCGACACTTCGCGCTGCAGCAGCCAGCCGGCCATCGCGATCGCGCTTGCGCCGACGCACCACGCGAGCGCCCCGCCGACGAAGGCCGGCCACGGCGACCCGCGCCGCAGCACGCGGCCCACCGGCCCCAGCACGTGCCCCAGCCACGCCACCGGGTGCAGCGCATTGCGCGGCTCGCCGAAGCAGGCGTCCCACGTCCAGGCCAGCAGCAGCGCGGCGGCGAGCATCAATCCTCGATGCCGCGCTGTGCCGGCACGCCAGCCTTGTAGTGGTGCTTCACCAGCGTCATCTCGGTGACGGTGTCGGCCAGCTCGACGAGCTCGGCCGGTGCGCCGCGCCCGGTCAGCACCACATGCACATGAGGCGGCCGCTCGCGCAGGCAGGCCAGCACCGCATCGAGCGGCAGCCAGCCGTAGCGCAGCGGGTACATCACCTCGTCGAGCACGACGAGGAAGTGTTCACCGGCCCGGATCGTCGCCTCGGCGCGCGCCCAGCCGTCCTTCGCGAGCTGCGCCGAGTGCTCGAGGTCGCGGCTCTTCCAGCTGAAGCCGTCGCCCAGTCCTTCGATCGGCACGCCGAGCTGCTCGAACACCCGGTGCTCGCCGAAGCGGGCCGACGGCACCTTCATGAACTGGTAGACCTTCACCGCCTTGCCGCGCCCATGCGCCCGCAAGGCCAGGCCAAAGGCCGCTGTGCTCTTGCCCTTGCCGTCGCCGGTGTGGACGATCACCAGCCCGCGGCGCTCGCCGTCGGGTTTCTCGCTGCGCCGCTCGGTCGGCGGGGTTTCGATCTGCATCTCAGTCGTCCAGGTTCGGAAGGGTCAGGAAGCGCGCACCGACGCGCTGCACCCGCAGCGCGTGGTCGAACACCGATTCGAGCGCGGCATGCACCAGCGGGTCGTCGTGCGCGCCCTCGGCCGCGATGCGCCCGTGCTGCATCACGACGAGTCGGTCCGCCTGCAGCGCGAGCGACAGGTCGTGCAGCACGCTGACGACCCTCTGCGTGCGCGCCAGGCGCTGGAACAGCCGCACCAGCGCCACTTGGTGCGGCGGGTCGAGGTGGGTGGTCGGCTCGTCGAGCAGCAGCACCCCTGCCTGCACCGCCAGCGCGCGGGCGATCAACGCACGCTGGCGCTCGCCGCCGGACAGCCCGTGCAGCTGCCGGTGCTGCCACGCGCTGCATTCGGTCGCGGCCATCGCGGCATCGACGATCGCCTCGTCGTCCGGCCCCGGCGGCGTGAACAGCCCCAGGTGCGGCAGGCGGCCCAGGTGCACCACGTCGCGCACCGTCAGCTCGCCGCGCGCCTCGCCCTGCTGCGCCAGCCACGCGAGGCGTTGGGCGCGCTCGCGCGCCGGCCAGCCGGCAATCGGCCGGCCTTGCAAGGTCACGGTGCCGGYGGCCGGCGGCAGCAAGCCGGCCAGCACCCGCAGCAGCGTCGACTTGCCGACGCCGTTCGGCCCGACGATCGCCGTCCACCCCGGCTGCAACGCGAGCGACACATCGTTGAGCACCGGCATACCGCCCAACGACACGCGCACGCCCTCGCACATCAGCGCGCTCATTCGATCCCCCGCCGGTGCAGCAACCACAGCAGGTAGCCGCCGCCGAGCAACGCGGTCAGCACGCCGACCGGCAGCTCCTGCGGCGCGATCAGCAGGCGCGCCAGCACGTCGGCCGCGAGCAGCAAGGTGCCGCCCATCAACGCGCTGACGACCAGCAGGTAGCCCTGCGCCGACGGCGCGAAGCGCCGCACCAGGTGCGGTGCGACCAGGCCGACGAACGCGATCAGCCCCGATTGCGCCACCGCGAGCCCGGTCGCCAGCGCCAGCACGACCACCAGCACCAGCCGCAGCTTCGACAGGTCGAGCCCCAGGCTCAGCGCGCTGTCGATGCCGAGCGTCAGCGCATCGAGCGCGCGCGCCAGCCGCCAGGCGAGCGGCACGCAGACCAGCGCGCCGGCCCCCAGCAGCAGCACGCTGTCCCAGCCGAGGAACGAGGTACTGCCGAGCATGAACCACTGCTTGCCGCGCAGCGCATCCGGCGCGACCGTGGTGACGAGGTCACTGGCCGCACCCAGCACCACGCCGACGACGACACCCGCCAGCAGCAGCCGCGTCGTGTGCTGCGCGCCACGCGACAGCAGCAGCGTCAGCAGCACGCCGCCGAGCGCGCCGACGAACGCGCCCAGCACCAGCCCGGCCCGCGACAGCAAGTCTGCTGTCCCCAGGCTGATGTAGTGCCCGGCCAGCGCCTGCGCGGCCAGCCCGAGCACCACCGCGAGCGTCGCGCCCGATGCGGCACCCAGCAGGTAGGGATCGGCCAGCGGATTGCGGAACAGCCCCTGCGCCACCGCGCCGGCCAGGCCGAGCAAGACGCCGACCAGCCACGCCCCCAGCGTGCGCGGCGCGCGGATCTGGCCGACGATCAGCGCCGCGTCCGGCCCCCACAGCGACGGCAGCGACCAGCCCTCGCTGCCGGCCGCGAGCCCGGCGACGAGCAGCAGCGCGGTCAGCACCAGCATCGCGACGACCAGGCGCCGTCGCAGGCGGAGCGCAAGTCCGTTCACGTCAGCGCGGCTCCGGGAGGCCGGCGACACAGCCGGCGAGCTGCAAGGCCGCCTCGCCCATGCGCGGCCCCGGGCGGATCAGCACTTCGTACGACGCCGGATCGAAGCCGCAGCTGCGCCCGCCCTGCACCGCGCGCAGCGCGGCCCAGCCCGGGCGCGCCGGCATCTCGGCCACGTTGCGCTGCGCACCGATCAGGATGTCGGGCTGCGCCTTCAGCACGTACTCCGGGTTCAGCTTCGGGAACGGCCCGAGCTCGGGCGTGACGATGTTGCCGAGGCCGAGCCGCGTCAGCGTCTCGCCGATGAACGAGCTGCTGCCCGCCGCGTACGGCGACGCATCGACCTCGAAATACACCCGCTGCCCGCGCACCTTGGCCGGCACGCGCGCCGCGGCCTCGGCCATCTCGCGCTGGATGCGCGCCCACACCGGCGCGGCGCGCTCCGGCGTGCCGAGCAGCTGCGCGATCGTCGCGAGGCTGCGCTGCACGTCGGCATGCGTCTTCGATTCGACGACGACGACGTGCACGCCGAGCTGCTCGAGCCGCTCGATGATGCGCGCCGAGGTGGCGGCCAGCACCACGTCGGGCTTCAGCGCGACGATGCGCTCGACCTGCGCGTCGTCGATGCCGCCCAGCTTGGGCAGCGCCAGCACCTCGGCCGGCGAGTTGGAATAGCGGTCGGTGCCGACCAGCCGCGCGCAGCCGCCGAGCGCGCACACGCTCTCGGTCAGCGAGGGCAGCAGGCTGATCACGCGCTGCGGCGGGGCCGCCAGCGTCAGCGTGCGGCCGCGGTCGTCCTTCAGCGTGAGTGGGGCCGCGGTGGYAGCCAGCCCGGTCGCGGCCAGCAGCGCCATCGCCAGCACCTGCTTCAGGAGGGTGTGCATCGTCATCGTGTCTGCRCCTTCACGGCCAGTTCCAGCCCGGCCACCATCAGCGTCACGCGCGCGCAGTGCGTGGCAACCGCCTGGTGCAGCCGCCCCAGTTCGTCGACGAAGTGTCGCGCCTCGCGTGTCATCGGCGACAGGCCGAGGCCGATCTCGTTCGACACCAGCACGACCGGGCCGGCGGCCGCCGCCAATGCGTCCAGCATCGCTTGCGACGCGGCCTGCCAGCGCTCGTGCGGCTGGTCCAGCGGCTCCATGGGCATCAGCCAGTTCGTCGTCCACAGCGTCAGGCAGTCGATCACCAGCAGCCGCTGCGGGTGCGCGTATTGCACGATGCCGAGCGCGAGGTCGCGCGGCACCTCGTGCGTGACCATCGYCGGCACGCGCTCGGCGCGGTCGCGGCGGTGCTGTGCGATGCGCTCGCGCATCTCGCCGTCGCCGGGCAGCGCGGTGGCGAGCAGCGCTGCCTCATGCCCCGGCGTCGCGAGCCAGGCGATCGCACGCGATTCGGCGCAGCGCGACTTGCCGCTGCGCTGGCCGCCGAGGATCAGTTCATGGCTCGCCATCGAACTCGATCAGAACTGGATGCGGATGGAGCCGGTGAAGGCCCGGCCGTCTTCCGGGTAGATCGAGCTGGTCGCGCCGTTCACGCAGCGGAAGGCCAGCGTGTAGTACTTCTTGTCGGTCGCGTTGGTCACGCCGAGCGCGAATTCCAGCATCTGCCATTGGTACGCGTAGCGCAGGTCCAGCGTCGTGTGGGCCGGCATCGTGCAGGCGTTCTCGAAGTCCGGCGTCTGCGACGACACGTAGTTCACGCCGGCGTCGACGCGGTGCCCCTCGGCGAACGCCCAGTCGCCGCGCAAGGCCAGCGTGGTCTTCGCGGTCAGCGGCACGTCCTTGCCGTCGTTGCGGCCGGCCGTGAAGCGCGCCTGGCGCTGAGCCGCGACCACGCGCACGTTGGCCGTGCTGCCCAGCGCCTGCGACAGCTCGGCCTCGACGCCCTGGCGGCGCGTCGGCTCGAAGTTGACGTTGGCGCCAAAGAAGGGGCCGTTCGGCTCGTTCGGGTCGTAGCCGATCTCGTCGGTCAGCTTGCTGCGGTAGGCGCGCACTTCGGCGCGCGTGCCACCGGCCTGCCAGCGCAGGCCGAGCTCGATGTCGCGCGAGGTCTGCGGGCGCAGCTCGCCGACGGTGAAGCTGTATTCGTCGGCATTGGCCAGCCGGTAGCTGCTTCCGATCCGGCCATACACCGAGGTCGAGGTCGACAGCGGCTGCAGCAGGCCCAGCTCCCAGGCGTGCATCGTGTCGTCGATGCCCGTCGTCGTGTCGGTGCTGGTCTTCTCGATGCGCTCGCTGCGTCCGCCGACACTGACCCGCGTCCCCGCTGCGAAGGTGTAGTCGTCCTTCGCATAGAACGCGCGCGAGGTCTGGTCGGCGGACGAGCCGAAGACCGTGTCGCGCGTCCAGTCGGCATGGTCGATGCCGAAGCTCAGCGCATTGCGGCCGCCGGCCAGCGCCATCTCGTTGCGCGCACGCAGCGCGTAGTTCTTCGCGTTGATGTCGTACCCGTAGGTCGAGCTGCCACGGCTCTCCAGGTGCTTGTCTCGCCAGCCGGCATCCAGCCCGAGTTGCCAGTCGCCCAGCACCGCGGAGCCGAACAGCCCCGAGTTGCGGCTGCGGATGCCGCCATGGTCGTTCGGCTTGCTCGTCTGGCGCGGGTTGTCGGCGTACTGCGCGGCCGTCAGCGAACCCGGCAGGCCGGTTTCGAGCCGGTCCCAGCCGCTGCGGGCGCCGATCCGCACGCCGTCGGCGAGCTGCCATTGCGCAGTCGCCGAGGCACCCTCGGACTCGGAGCGGAAGTTGTCGCGGTGGTTGTCGGTCTCGCGGTGGTTGCCGGCCACGTCGAGCGAGAACTTGCCCGCCACCACGGTGCCGCTGGCGCGCGTGTCGAGCAGCGCATGGCTGCCCATCGCGCCGTAGACCTGCGCACCGTTCTTGCGCTGCAGGCCCGCGCCGGCCTTGGTCGTGATGACGATCACACCGCCGGTCGCGCCTTCGCCGTACAGCACCGCGCCGCTGCCGCGCAGCACCTCGATGCGCTCGACCGAGTCGATCGGGATGCCGGCCAGCCGCGTGCCGCCCAGGTCGGCCTCGCTGATCCTGATGCCGTCGACGATCACCGCCTGGTTGTTGTCGGAGGTGGTGCCGAAGTTGCGCAGGTCGAGCGAGTAGTCGCCGCCGCCGTAGAAATCGAGCCGGCCGGGCACGCCCAGCAGCTTCATGATCGCGTCGTTGACCGTCGTGACGCCGGCCTCGCGGATGTCGGCCGAGGTGATCACGCTGACGCCGAACGGCAGCTTCGACGCGTCTTCCGGAAAGCGCGTCGCGGTGACGATCACCGGCGCGAAGACACGGCTGCCATCGGCCGCGACGGCGGCCGTCTGCGCCTGGGCGGCGGCCAGCGGGAACAGGGAGGCACAGGCCACGGCGCAGGCGCCGGCAAGCAGGCTCGGCGCGACGGGCGCGCGCAGCTGCGAGGAACGAGAAATCATGAAGGAACTGCCATCGATCAAGCCGTGCGCGCCAGCTTCCCCGCTGGTGCGCACCCATGGCGCCGCGCTTGCACGCGACGCCGCCTTGTTGGCCGGTATCCGGGCTGGCGGAAGGACCCCTGACGCCTTCCCAGAGCCGAGGGGCTCCAGTGGCGATGCGCAGGGGCTGAAGCCGGGTGGCTTCGTCCGCTTACCGTTGCGGGGGCAGCGCAGGTGGGCCGTGCGACCGTGCGGTCGGGCAACCTCTGCTTCCCGTTTAACTGTGCCGGCGTGAACACCGGCACGGGCACCAACGGGCGCGATTGTAAGCAGGCGCAGGCGCCCCCTCTACAATCGGTTCACACTCCACCTTTGATGCGCCATGGCCAAGATCAACGAACTTGCCGAACGCGTCGAGCGCTTGTTGCTGCGGCACGWTGAACTGAAGCGCACCAACGCCCTGCTCGAACAACAACTCGCCACCGTCACGCATGAGCGCGACAACCTGCGCTCGCGGCTGAACGCGGCGCGTGGCCGCATCGATGCGCTGCTCGAGCGCCTGCCGGCCGACCCGGCGGCGGTCGGTGCCGATTCCGGAGCGCGCACCAAATGAAGCAGATCGAAGTGACGATCATGGGGCAGAGCTACATCCTCGGCTGCCCGGAAGGCGGCGAGGCCTCGCTGCTCGAAGCGGTGGGCAACGTCGACCGCGAGATGAGCGCGATCCGCGATGGCGGCCGTGTCAAGGCGCGCGAGCGGATCGCGGTGCTGGCGGCACTCAACCTCGCCTACGCACTGGCCGAACGGCCCGCTGCGCCGAAGTCGTCGCCCGCTCCGGCGCCGGCTCCTGCCTCGGCATCGTCGAGCAGCGAAGACATCGACATAGACGCTTTGATCCACCGTGTCGACCAAGCCCTTGGCGCCGACGGGCAATTGCTTTGAACAGACACACTCGCGCCGGATGACGCGCGTAGAATTCTTCGAGTCCGTTGCGTTCGCGTGAGTTTTATATTTCCTTGAACCGATGCTCTTATGAGCAAGGGCTTGGAACATCGCCCGGTTGGTGTGATCGTCTCGCGTCAGATGAACCCGAAGCCCGGCTGACCTCGCCCACCTGAACTGCCTGGGTTCAGGAATGCGGCTCACGGTGCGTGACGGACACCTTATCTTTCCCCTCTCCTCAGCACCATGACCGAACAGTTCTGGCTCATGAAGAGCGAGCCCGACGAGTGTTCGATCGACGACCTGGCCGCTGCGCCGAAGCAGCGCGTGCCCTGGGTCGGCGTGCGCAACTACCAGGCCCGCAACTTCATGCGCGACCAGATGCGCAGCGGCGACGGCGTGCTGTTCTATCACTCGTCCTGCCCCGAGCCGGGCGTCGCCGGGCTGGCGCGCGTGGTGGGCGAGCCGTACCTCGACGCCACGCAGTTCGACGCGAAGAGCAAGTACTTCGACGCCAAGGCCACGGCCGAGAAGCCGCGCTGGTGGCATGTCGACGTGGCGCTCGAGCGCAAGACGCGGCTGCTGTCGCTGCGCGAGATGCGCGAGGCGGCCTCGCTCGCGTCGATGGTGGTGCTGAAGCCCGGCAACCGGCTGTCGATCACGCCGGTGTCGGCGCAGGAATGGGCCGCGGTGCTCGAACTGCTGGATCGGAAGCCCTGATGGCTTTCGACCTCGGCTGGCAACTCATCCTCGAACTGCTCGTCCTCGGATCCTTCACCGGCTTCCTGGCCGGGCTGCTCGGCGTCGGCGGCGGCGCGACGCTGGTGCCGTTCATCACGCTGCTGCTGACGCTGAAGGGCTTCCCCGAGGCCTACATCGTGAAGATGGCGGTCGCGACCTCGCTGGCGACGATCTGCTTCACGTCGATCTCGTCGGTGCGCGCCCACCACCAGCGCGGCGGCGTGMGCTGGGACATCGTCAAGCTGCTCGCGCCCGGCATCGTGCTCGGATCGTTGCTCGGCGCGCAGATCGCGAAGGCGCTGCCGGCCAACTGGCTGGCGCTGCTGTTCGCGCTGTTCATCGGCTTCTCGGCCACGCAGATGTTCCTCGACAAGAAGCCGAAGCCGTCGCGCCAGCTGCCGCAGGGTGCCGGCATGATCGGCGCGGGCAGCGTGATCGGCGTGCTGTCGGCGCTGGTCGGCGCCGGCGGCGCGTTCGTCTCGGTGCCGTTCATGACCTGGTGCAACGTGCCGATCCGCGCCGCGGTGGCGACCTCGGCCGCCCTGGGCTTTCCGATCGCGCTGATGGGGACCGTCGGCTACATCTACGCCGGCTGGTCGCTGCACGACATGCCGCCCGGCACGCTGGGTTTCATCTACCTGCCGGCGCTGGTCGTGATCGCCGCGGCCAGCGTCACCACCGCGCCGCTCGGCGCGCGCACCGCCCACCGGATCGACACCGCGAAGCTGAAGCGGGTGTTCGCCGTGCTGCTGTACAGCCTGGCGAGCTACATGCTCTACAAGGGCATCAAGGGCCTAGCCTGATCCCGGATCGTCACGACGTCTCGAAGCGGATGCTTGCCAGCGTCACGTGATTGCCGCCGCGACGCCGCGCCTCGGCCAGCGCCGCATCGGCCGCCTGCAGCAGCTCCTCCTGCGTGTGCGCCGTGTGCGGGAAGCTCGCGACGCCCATCGACACGGTGAAGCCCAGGTCGCGCCCGTTCAGCATCACGATCTGCGTCGCGCACTGGCGGCGCAGCCCCTCCATCCGCGCATGCGCCGTCGCCAGGCCGACGCCCGACAGCAGCACCGCGAACAGGTCTTCCTCGAGCCGGCACGAGGCATCCATCGCCCGGGTGTTGCTGCGCAGCAGCCGCCCCAGCGCCTCGAGCACGCGTTGCCGCGCTTCCGGCCCGAGCGCCTTCACCTGGTCGTTCAGCGGATCGAGCGCCACCGACACCAGCGCGAACTCGCGGTGCTCGCGCGACGACAGGTCGACCTCGCGGCGCAGCTGGTCGTCGAAGTGCGCCCGCTGGTAGAGCCCGGTGACGGTGTCGCGCAGCCCCTGGTCCTGCATCTCGCGGCGGAACGCCTCGCTCGCCTGCTGCTGCTGCTCCAGCTGCTGCAGCGCGATCTGCAGCTGGGTCTCGTGCTGGCGCTGCGTGGTCTGGTCGAGCCAGAGGCAGCACAGGTAGCGGGGCCCGCTGCCGTCCTGCGAGGCCAGCGCCTGCCGGGTCACGCTGTACTCGCGCCGCCCGCCCTTGCGCTCGATGCGGTGCTCGCTGACCTGCGGCAGCGTCTGCACCATCGCCGACTGGTCGGCGGTGCGCAGCGTCGCGGCCTGGGCCGGGTCGAGCCAGTCTTCGTCGGACAGGCCATCCGCGGTGCGGCCGACCAGCGCGTCCATGCGGCTGTTGGCGTACACGTAGCGGCCGGTGGCGGCCTCCTTGATGGCCAGCGGGGCATCGAGCCGGTCGGCCAGCGTGAACACCAGCGCCCCCAGGGCCTGCGGTGCGAGCCCGAGCGATGCGGTGAGCGCGCGCGCGTTGTCCACGCGTGCGGGCACGGCCAAGGGCTTGGTTTCAGTCATGCGATGGGTCGGGTGTGCTGCTTTGAAGCGGCCGGGCGTCCTCTTCACCCCCGTTCAGCCGCTTCCCATGTCTCTTCTGTTCATCATAGCGGCACGGAGTTGCACCGCCCCCCCGAGATGGGGGGATTTCGAGAAGCTTTACCCCTTCGGCTAGCCCATCAGAACCTGCATGCTGCGCTCGTACTGCCCGGTCAGCTGCTCGAACAGCCCCAGCAGCGCCTCGCTGGCCTCGCCCAGCGCCCGCCGCCCCGGCAGCGCGGCCGCCTGGCCGCCGGCGCGCGCGAGCGTCAACCAGGCATCGCGGGCGGCGTCGAGCGCGTCGCGGATGTCGCGCGTGCTGAGCGGGATGTCGTCGAGGTAACGCATCGCCTCGTCGAACGCGGCGCCGGCCTCGTCGGCCAGTGCCTTCGCCCGTACCGCCCCGTCTCCCTCGAGCAGCTCGCCCAGCAGCACCTGCTTGGCCCAGCGCTGCGACAGCATGCGCTGGCGGCCACAGACGTTCAGCACGTGCAGCGTGGCCACCAGCCCGGCCGTCTCCAGGTTGCTGGTGAGCTGGTCGGCCTGCTGGAGAACGCGCTCGGCCAGCACGTCGACATCGGCCACCCGGCCGCGCTGCGGCGGGTCGGCGAGCGCCGCCTTCAGCCGCTGCCACGGCACCTCGACCGCGCTCAGCAGGTCGCCGAAGGTGGCCTGCGACACCGCCTTGCGCAACGCCACCACGTTGGCATCGACGCGTGCGCACGATTCGTCCAGCAGCCCGGCATGCGCGCCGCTGTCGACGCCCAGCGCGCTCAGCGCATACAGCTTGACGATGCGCTGCGACAGCATGCGCAGCTGCCCGGCCCGGTTCACCGCCTCGGCATAGCGCGCCGCCTCGATCACCTGCTGCGACACCTGGCCGACACGCTGGTTGCTGTGCATCGACGCCGTGCGCAGCACGCGGAAGGCCTCGTCCTCGGACACCTGGCGGGCGCGCATCAGGATGCCCTTGGCGCGATCCACCAGCTTGCGTTCCTCGAAGCGGTGCGTCACGTCGTCGAGCGCGGCCTGCCGCTTCTGCTCGAGCGCGCAGCGCGCCTGCGCGAGCTGCAGCACCGGCCGCAGCCGGGCCGGCGCATAGCCGTTGACGACGTAGGCGTGGATGCCGCTGTCGAGTGCGCGCTCGATCTTCTGCGCATCGGGATCCTGCGTGAACAGCACCACCGGCCGCGGCGCGGTGGCGGCCAGCAGCGCGCAGGCCTCGAACACCGCCGCGTCGGCCGGCGCGTCGTGACAAACGACCACATCCGGCTCGAGCCGGATCGATTCCCGCACCAAGTTGCCGCAGCCCACCGCACCAAGCACGTGAATCCCGCTCGATTGCAGGTCGGCCTGCAAGGCAGGCAGGCCCTGGGAGGGGCCGAGCAGGATCAGGGCAGAAGTCATGGAAAGCCGGTTCGGCAGAACGTTGGCAGAAGAGGTTCGACAGAGGAGAAAGCACGACGCATCGTGCAAGGAACGAACCATACCAGCGCGGGGGGCCGCACGACGGGCCGCATCGCTGGCATGGCGCTTGCAACGCATGCGTCGGGTGTGACGCTGCACCCGACCTTGCCTCCGCACCGCGGGTGATGCTCACGACGAAGTGCGCATTCATGTGCCAACAGCTTCGGCGCTGCACATGTCAACCTCGTTCAAGAGTTTCCTGCGCGCGGGCCACGGCCCGACGCTCTTCGCGGCCTTCCTGTATTTCGCGTTCTCCTGCTGCATCTGGGTGCTGAACGGCGCGATGGCGCCCTTCATCAGCGAGACCTTCTCGCTGTCGCCGGCGCAGAAGGGCCTGATGCTGTCGGTGCCGATCATCGCCGGCGCGCTGATGCGCTTTCCGCTCGGCGTGCTGGCGCAGTACATCGGCCGCAAGCGCGCCACGCTGGTCGAGATGGGCCTGATCGCGGTGGCGATGCTGTTCGGCTTCTTCTTCGTGCACAGCTTCAACGAGCTGCTCGCGATGGGCGTGCTGCTGGGCATCGCCGGCGCGAGCTTCGGCGTCGCGCTGTCGCTCGGCGCCGGCTGGTTCCCGCCGCAGCACAAGGGCCTCGCGATGGGGCTGGTGGGCGCCGGCAACGTCGGCACCGCGGTGTCGGTGCTGGTGGCCCCGCCGCTCGCGCAGTGGCTGGGCTGGCAGGCGGTGTACGGCGTCGCAGCCGCGGCGATCGCCATCCCGATGCTGGTGATGATCCTGCTCGCGAAGGAACCGCCCGATGTCGACAGCCATGCGAGCCTGCGCGAGCACGTCGCCTGCCTGTTCGAGGGCGACGGCTGGGCCTTCAGCCTGATCTATGCGGTGACCTTCGGCGGCTTCATCGGGCTCACGACCTTCCTGCCGTCCTATTACCACGACCAGTTCGGCGTCAGCAAGGTGCAGGCGGGGCAGCTGACGATGCTGGCCGCCTTCATGGGCGCGGCGCTGCGCGTGGTGGGCGGCTGGCTCTCCGACCGCTGGGGCGGCGTCAACACGCTGACGCTGGTGCTGGTGGTGGTGGCCGCCTGCCTGCTGCTGACCGGCCTGTCGACCGGCTCGCTGGTGGTCACGACGCTGCTGCTGATGCTGTGCTTCGCGGCCCTCGGCGCGGGCAACGGCGCGCTGTTCCAGCTGGTGCCGCTGCGCTGGCCGATGGCCACCGCGGTGGCCGGTTCGATGATCGGCGAGATCGGCGCACTGGGCGGCGGGCTGGTGCCGAACGCGATGGGGCTGTCGAAGCAGTACCTCGGCACCTATGCCTGGGGCTTCGTGCTGTTCGCCATGCTGGCGCTGGTGATGCTGGCGGTGATGCGGGCGCTGCAGATCCGCTGGACGCGCACCTGGGCCGAGAAGGGTGGGCGGGCGCGGCCGGTGGCCGAGCCGGCCGACATCGGGCTGCGCACGACGCGGCTGCAGCCGCAGAAGGCCAGGCCATGAGCGATTCAGCGCGGCAGGAACAGCAGCCAGTAGATGAGCAGCAGGTTCAGCAGCACCGAGACGCAGAGCGCGATGCGGCCGAGCAGCCGCGGATCGCGCTGCGCGAGCGGCGTGGCGGGCGGCGCGGCGAGCTGGCGCGAGGCGCCGCGCTGCAGCGCGAGCAGCAGCTCCTCGGCGGTCTCGAAACGCTGGCGGGCATCGAGCGCCACCGCCTTCAGCACGACATGGTCGAGCCAGATCGGCACCTCGGGGCGCAGCCGCGACGGCGGCTTCGGATCGCTGCGGAAGCGCCCGCGCTGGTAGGGCTGCACCTCGCCGTACGGCAGCCGGCCGGTCAGCCACTGGTACAGCGTGACGCCGAGCGCGAACAGGTCGCTGCGTGCGTTGGCCGCCTCGCCGGCCGCGTTGTCGTCGCTCGCCCACTGCTCGGGGTTCATGTAGCTGGGCGTGCCGGCATGCAGGCTGCGCAGCACGCGCGGCTCGCGGCCCGAGACCGCGACGCCGAGGTCGAGCAGGCGCCAGCGGCCGTCGTCGCCGCGGTGCAGGTTGGCGGGCTTCACGTCGCGGTGCACGACGCCCAGCCGGTGCAGGCGCGCGAGTGCGCCGGTGATCGCGATCGCCGCATCGACCGCATCGCCGACGCTGGCGCGCTCGCCGGCCGCCAGCAGCTGCTCCAGCGTGCGGCCGGCATGCCAGTCGTAGGCGACGTAGAAGGCGGTCGGTTCGCGCAGTTCGCGCAATCGCACGAAACCGTCAGCGCTCCCCACGCGCGACGCGAGCCAGGCCTCGTGCGCCAGCATCGCGCGCTCCTGCGGGTCATTGGCGCGCGACAGGTGCAGCGTCTTCAGCGCGACCAGCGGTTCACCGGCTTCATCACTGCGGGCCTGGTACAGGCAGTGCACCCCGTTGTCGGCGACGCGCGCGGTGATCGTGAAGCCGTCGAGCCGGTCGCCCACCTTCAACCGCGGCGGCACCGGCAGGTTGCGGCCGCGGCGCAGCGCGTCGTTCAGCTCGCCGTCGGCCAGGCCGCGCACCCGCAACACCAGCGCGGTCGCGTTGTCGCGCCCGCCGGCGGCCAGCGCGGCGCGCACCAGCGCCTCGGCGGCGTCGCGGGC
>NZ_JBFUFQ010000070.1:0-26784 GCF_056403355.1 Rhizobacter sp. P2_H3
GCCCTCGATGTCGTAGGTGAAGGTCGAGTACCGTTTCGCCCGTTCATCGCTGACACCCGTCAGCGCCCACGGCAGGCCGCTGTTCTCGTACAGGAAGCTGCGCGTCGTGCCATCGGACCACGTGATGCCCATCAGCCTGTTCTGGCTGTCGTAGCCGAGGGTGGTCGACTGTCCGGCGGCGTCCGTGATGCTGGCGAGGCGCGTCAACGCTCCCGCCGCGACGTAGCGAAAGCTCAGGCTGTGCCCCCGGTTGTCCATCGCCCCGATCAGCAGGCCCGGCGCCGGCGCGATGCTCGCCGGCGTCGTGCCGTCGCTGTACGTGAAGCTGGCCAGCGTGCCGTCGGTCCACGCGATGCTCGTCAACACGCCGGCGGCGTCGAAGATCTCCTGCGCGTTGTGCTTGCTGTCGTTGTAGCGATGGCCTCCACCCGCGATCGACATGAGTCGATCGGCGTCGCCCGGCTCCGCCGCGAAGGTGCCGTCCGCTGCCCGCGGCATCGAGATCACCTGCGCGTATCCCCGCGGAAAGACGGCGACCACCGGCAGGACGGTCCCGCCACTGTAGGTACGCACAGTCCCTCTGCGGTGCAGGTTGCTGTACCACAGAGAACTGCCGAGGACGCTTCCGATCTGCTCCAGGCCGGGAACGCTGGCATAGACCTTCGGCGTCTTCGGCGTCTTGCTGGTGGTGTCGTAGCTGAACGTCAGCGTCGTGCGCCCGATCACGAGACCCGTGTCCACCTCCTCATGCTTCACGCCGCGCAGCGGGTAGATCGGGTTGCCCTTGCAGACATCGCATTCGGGCGGCGGTGGGGAGAGCGCCACCGGGATGTCGACCACTTCGCCACCGAGTTGGCAGCTCGCGGCATCGGGCGCAGCCGGGTAGTCGACGAGCGCGTAGTCGGGCGGGCAGGTTGCGACGTGGAACACCGCAGAGAACGCTGCCGGGCTGACGGGGTCCGCCGTCCAGCACTCGCCGACAACCCATTTCCCCTGGCCGAATCCGACCGGCACCGCGTGAAAGACCAGCGGTCCGCCAAATCTTGCGGCCATCAGGTCGCAGCTGCCCTGTGGCGACTCCGCGTCCGCGAAGGGCTCCGAGATGTAGTGCCAGTACGGATCCAGGACGTCGGTCGCCTGCGCGCTGCCGATCCAACCCATGCACAGCAGCGCCACCGCCACCGACCACATCATGGCGATCGCTTTCGCCTTGGCTTGCGCCCATGGCGCCGCCAGCGCCCGCAGGCGCTTCCATCCACTTGACATTGCGTTCCTCCGAATGACCTTGCGTACCTTGACATGACCGCCGTCGTGCCCTCTTCGTGGGAGGGGATCGACTGCGGAGTGCGCGGATTAGACTGGAACGAAATGACCGCCGCAAGTGCGTGTCGCGGCTGGTGGACAGTTGTTGACAAACTGCCAAGCCTCACGGCGCGAATTGTGCAGATCCATCGCTATTCCATTGCGAGGCTCTTTCGGGTTTCGATCGGGGAAGACCTACCCGTTCAGATGCGGCAGCTTCTCGTACAAGGTCGCCCGCGAGATCCCCAGCAGCCGCGAGGCCGCGAGCTTGTTGCCGCCGGTCGCCGCGAGCGCCTCGCGGATCGCGCGGCATTCCAGTTCGGCGATCGCCTGCGGCAGTGACTTCGGCGTCGACACCCTCACGGGAACCGGCAACGGTTCCAGCGCCGCCTCGATCGCCAACCCACCGCTGTCCTGCGCCGCCACGTGCCTGAAATGCCGCGCGCTGAGCGTCATGTCATCGGTCATCAGCGTCGCCTGCTCCAGCACGTTGCGCAGCTCGCGGATGTTGCCCGGCCAGCGGTGTCGCGCCAGCAGCGCCAGCGCATCCGGCTCCAGGCTCTTGTGCGGCAGCCCGCTGCGCCGCGCGATGTCATCGGCCAGCGCCTCGATCAAGGCCTCCAGGTCGGCCATGCGCTCGCGCAGCGCCGGCAGCCGGATCGGCAGCACGTTGAGCCGGTAGAACAGGTCGGCGCGAAAGCGCCCGTCGGCCACCATCGCCGGCAGGTCGCGACTGGTCGCCGCGATGATGCGCACGTCCACGCGCTGCACCGTGTTGCTGCCCAGCGGCTCCACCTCCTGCTCCTGCAGCACGCGCAGCAGCTTCGACTGCAGCGCGAGCGGCATGTCGCCGATCTCGTCCAGGAACAGCGTGCCGCCATCGGCCAGCTTGAACTTGCCGTCGCGGCCCTTGCGATCTGCGCCGGTGTACGCGCCGGGCGCGACGCCGAAGAACTCCGCCTCGAGCAGGCTGTCGGGCACCGCGGCGATGTTGACACCGACGAACGCGCGCGAGGCCCGCGTGCTCGCCGCATGGATCGCATGCGCGAGCAGCTCCTTGCCGGTGCCGGTCTCGCCCAGCAGCAGCACCGTGCTGTCGGTCTGCGCCACGCGCCGCGCCTGCCGCTTGACCTCCATCGCCTGCGGGCTCGCGCCGATGAAGCTCGCCACCGTGAACTTCGGCCGGCGCTGCGCGGCGAGCTGCCGGCGCGCATCGTCCAGCTCGCGCTGCAGGTGACTGAACTTCGTGATCAGCGGCTGCATCGTCGTCTCGGGGTGGTCGAGCAGCACCATGCCCATCGCACCGATCACCTCGCCGCGCTCGTCGCGCAGCGGCAGCCGGCTCACGAGGAAGGTGCCGGCCTGGTTGGTCAGCAGGTCCACCAGCATCGGCTGGCCGCTGTCGATCACGTGCGCCATCAGCGTGTTCGGCACCACCTCCTCGACCAGCCGGCCGACGAAGTCGTCCTCCGCATGGCCGAGCGCCGGCAGGAATCGCTTGTAGCCCTCGCTGATCCACACGATGCGGTGCCGGCGATCGACCACCAGCATGCCCATCGCAGTGCGCGCGAGCGTGTCGAACATGCTGCGCGCGGCCAGCTTCAGCAGCGCGTCGGCATCGGCCGGCAAGGTCGGCGGCGTCGGGAATTCAGGGGTGTCTGGCACGCGGACACTGTAGCGAGCACACCGCGCCGCGCACTCAGGGTTTGTCTTTGTCGCAGCCCCTCTTGTAATTATGAATTACTGGATTTAGAGTCATCCGAACCGCCGCACCGTGGCGGCCCACCGGTGAGAACCCCATGGTCGACCCGACACCTCTGCGCCCAGCATCGCTTCACGAAGAAGTGGCCGCTCGCCTGCGCAACATGGTGTTCGAGCGCCAGCTGGCGCCCGGCCAGTGGATCGACGAGCTCGCACTGGCCAGCGACTGGAAGATCAGCCGCACGCCGCTGCGTGAAGCGCTGAAGGTGCTGGCCGCCGAAGGGCTGGTCGAATTGGTGCCGCGCCAGGGCTGCAAGGTGACCGAGCTGTCGGAGGACGATGCCGACGAGCTGTTCCCGGTGATGGCGCTGCTCGAAGGCCGCTGCGCGTTCGAGGCGGTGCGCAAGGCGACGCCCGCCGACATCAGGCTGCTGCAGCGCCTGCATGCGGCGCTCGAGAAGCACGCCGCGGCGCACAACATCGACGGCTACTACCGCGCGAACCACGATTTCCACAGCACCGTGCAGGCACTGGCCGCCAACCGCTGGCTCGACCGCGCCACCACCGACCTGCGCCGCTTCGTGCGGCTGCTGCGCGGGCGCCAGCTGAACTGGCCGGGGCGCATCGACGAATCGATCGGCGAGCACCGCCGCCTGATCGAGGCCATCGAGCAGCGCGACGCCGCGCGCGCCGAGCAGCTGATGCACGACCACCTGCTGGCCCAGCTCGCCGCGCTGAAGGCGCTGCGCGCCCATGAAGCGGCCCAGGAAGCCTCCATCGACCAGGGACAACACCATGCTTGAAGGCCTGAAGAACGCCGCCCGCCGCGCCGGCAACGACCGCGCGCTGCGCAGCCTGATGCTCGACTGCCGCCGCCTGCTCTCCGAGCGCGGCGAGGCCAACAGCGTCGCGATCGCGAGCGGCCTGGTGGCCCGCTTCAGCGGCCTGCCCGACGACCAGCAGGCCGGCTTCTTCGAGCGCCTGTCGCGCGATTTCAGCCCCGACCCGAAGGCGGTGCTGTCGGTGGCGCAGGCCTATGCCGACGAGCCCTCGGCCGACAACCTGATCCGCCTGACCCACCTCGCCGAGCCGCCACGCCAGGAGCTCTTGCGCCGCATCAACCGCACGCCGGGCGGCACCGCGCACATCGTCGCGATGCGCCGCAAGCTGCTCGCCCGCGTGAAGGCGCAGCCCGAGCTGCGCGCGCTGGAGGCCGATTTCCTGCACCTGCTGTCGTCGTGGTTCAACCCCGGCTTCCTGCAGATGCAGAAGGTCGACTGGCGCTCGCCCGCGCAGCTGCTGGAGCAGATCATCCACCACGAGGCGGTGCACGAGATCGACGGCTGGGACGACCTGCGCCGGCGGCTGCAGCCCGATCGCCGCTGCTTCGCGTTCTTCCACCCTCAGCTGCCCGACGAGCCGCTGATCTTCGTCGAGGTGGCTCTGCTGCCCGAGATGCCGGGCGCGATCGCGCCGCTGATCGACAAGAACTCGCAGCCGCTGCCGCCGGACCAGTTCAAGGTGGCGGCGTTCTACTCGATCAGCAACTGCCAGCCGGGGCTGAAGGGCGTGTCGCTCGGCAACTTCCTGATCAAGCGCGTGGCCGAGCAGCTCAAGCGCGAGCTGCCGCAGCTCAAGACCTTCTGCACGCTGTCGCCGATCCCCGGCTTCGCCACCTGGCTGACGGCCCGCAGCGACCTGGCCGCGCTGCCCGGCCTGAAGCGCGGCGAGGCCGAGCGGCTGGTGCAGGCGCGCGAGCTGCTCGACGAAGCGAGCGGCGGCGACCTGGCCACGCTCGCCACCGCCGCCACGCTGCAAGGCCTGGCCGAGGCCGAACGCGAGGCGCTGGCCCGCCTGTGCGCCGCCTACCTGGTGCACGTGTCGACCACGCCGGGCGGCGATGCGGTGGCGCGTTTCCACCTCGACAACGGCGCGCGGCTCGAACGGCTCAATCCTTCGGGTAACCTCTCGCGCAAAGGACTCAAGCAATCGTTCGGGATGATGGTCAACTACCTCTACGACCTGCAGAAGGTCGAGACCAGCCACGAGAAATTCACCCAGGGCGACGTGGCGCATTCGCGCGCCGTGGCCGCCCTGCTGTAGGAAGGCAAGCGCTTCCGCACCCAACGGGCCGAGCGCGGCCCGCCCTGCTCCACACTCAACGACCGGGAGACACCATGAGCTTCGATTCACGACGCGCGCCGACACGACGAGACGTTCTTCGCACCGGCGCCGCCGCGGCGGCCACGCTGGCCGTGCCGTTCGCCGGCGCACAGAGCGGCGGCTGGCCGAGCAAGCCGGTCACGATCGTCGTGCCGTTCCCGGCGGGCGGTGGCACCGATGCGTTCGCGCGCCCGCTGTTCGGGCTGATGAGCAAGAACGCCGGCAAGCAGTTCCTGATCGACAACAAGGGCGGTGCGGGCGGCAACGTCGGCGCCACCGTCGCGTCGCATGCGGCGCCCGACGGCTACACCTTCTTCATGGGCGCGGTGCACCACGCGATCGCCCCGTCGATGTACCCGAAGCTCGACTACAACATCGAGACCGACTTCATCCCGGTGGGCCTGATCTCCAGCGTGCCGCAGGTGATCGTGGTCAACCCGCAGCGCGTGCCGGTCACCGACCTGAAGGGCCTGCTGGAGTACGCCCGCAAGAACCCCGGCAAGCTGAACTACGGCTCGGCCGGCAACGGCACCTCGCACCACCTGGCCGGCGAGCTGTTCAAGCTGCAGACCAAGACCTTCATCACCCACATCCCGTACCGCGGGGCGGGCCCGGCGCTGCAGGACCTGATCGCCGGCCAGGTCGACATGATGTTCGACGGCCTCGGTTCGTCAGCCAACCACATCAAGGGCGGGCGCATCAAGGCGCTGGCCGTCGCCTCCGAGCGCCGCGCACCGGGCTTCGCCGACGTGCCGACCTCGGCCGAGGCCGGCCTGCCCACCTACCAGGTCGCCACCTGGTACGGCCTGTGGGCGCCGAAGAACACGCCGAAGGAGATCGTCGAGGCGATGCGCGCCGAGATGAAGAAGGCGCTCACCTCCGACGACCTCGTGAAGGCCTGGAACGGCCTCGGTGCCGAGACGCCCAACCTGTACGGCGACGCGTTCGGCAAGTTCGTCAACGGCGAGATCAAGCGCTGGGCCGACGTCGTCAAGGCCTCCGGCGCAAAACTTGATTGACGAGGCGCGCGTGCCCGGTTCCATCACGCTGAGCCATGACGAACCCGGCATCGCCCGGGTCGTCATCGCCCACCCCGGCAAGCACAACGCGATCGACATCGCGATGTGGCAGGCGCTGCGCGACGTGTTCGTGCGGCTGCAGGCGCAGGATGCGGCGGATGCGCCGCATGCGGTGATCGTCTGCGGGGCCGACGGGCAGTTCGCGTCCGGCGGCGACATCGGCGAGTTCGCGCAGTTCCGCTTCGACGAGCAGCGGCTGCACGATTTCCACGAGCACACCGTCGCGCCCGCGCTGCAGGCGCTGCTCGACTGCGACATCCCGGTGATCGCGCAGATCGAGGGCGCCTGCGTCGGCGGCGGGCTCGAGATCGCCGCCTGCTGCGACATCCGCATCGCCGGCATGGGCAGCCGCTTCGGCGCACCGATCGCGAAGCTCGGCTTCCCGATGGCACCGGGCGAGCTGCAGCTGCTGGCGCGCGTGGTGCCCGCGCCCACCTTGCGCGAGATGCTGCTCGAGGCGCGCCTGGTCGATGCCTCGCTTGCGCTGCAGCGCGGCCTGGTGCATGCGGTGGTGGCCGACGAACAGGTCGCGCCGCACACGCTGCAGCGCGCGCGTGCGCTCGCGGCGCTGTCGCCGCAGGCCGCGCGCATCAACAAGCGCACGCTGCGCCAGCTGGCCGCCGGCGGGCCGAGCGCCGACGAGCGCCGCGCGCACTACGGCTATGCCGACAGCCCCCAACACCGTGAAGGCATCCAGGCCTTCATCGAGAAGCGCCCGCCGCATTTCCAGCGCGGTTGAAGCGCGGTTGAAGATACCCGAGGAGGTTCGATGAGTAGTGAAAACCTGTTCGCCGCGTTGCGCGCGGCCTTTCCCGCCGACCTCGACGCGACCGCGATCGAGGTGGCCGACGGCGACGCGCCGCTCAGCTACAGCTGGCGCGACCTCGAGCGCGCGACCGCGATGCTCGCGAACCTGCTCGAATCGCTGGAGCTGCCGGCCGGCAGCCGCGTCGCGGTGCAGACCGAGAAGTCGGTCGAGGGCTTGATGCTGTACCTCGCGGTGCTGCGTGCCGGCTTCGTCTACCTGCCGCTGAACACCGCCTACCAGGCCGCCGAGATCGAGTACTTCATCGGCAATGCCGAGCCGGCGGTGGTGGTGTGCGCGCCGAAGCACTTCGGCTGGGTCAGCAAGATCGCCTTCAAGGCGGGCACGCGCCATGTGTTCACGCTCGGCGACGACCGCACCGGCAGCCTGCTGGAGCGCGCCTCGCACCAGAGCGACCGGCATGAGCCGGCGGTGCGCGGCGCCGACGACCTGGCGGCCATCCTGTACACCAGCGGCACCACCGGCCGCAGCAAGGGCGCGATGCTGACGCACGGCAACATGCTGAGCAATGCGCGCACGCTGAAGGCGTACTGGGGATGGAAGCCGGGCGACGTGCTGGTGCATGCGCTGCCGATCTTCCACGTGCATGGGCTGTTCGTCGCGATCCACGGTGCGTTGCTGAACGGCAGCAAGATGATCTGGCTCGCGAAGTTCGACCCGAAGCGCGTGCTGGCCGCGCTGCCGCAGGCAACGGTGTTCATGGGCGTGCCGACGCTGTACGTGCGGCTGCTCGCCGAGCCCGGGCTCACGCACGCGGCCTGCAGCAACATGCGGCTGTTCGTCGCCGGTTCGGCACCGCTGCTGCCCGAGACCTTCAACGCCTGGCGCGAGCGCACCGGGCAGGCCATCCTCGAGCGCTACGGCATGAGCGAGACGGTGATGCTGACCTCGAACCCGTACGACCCGGCCGACGGCGAGCGCCGCGCCGGCACGGTGGGCTTCCCGCTGCCGGGCGTGCAGCTGCGGGTGCGCGACGAAGGCCGCGATGGAGGTCAAGACTGCGCGCGCGGCGAGATCGGCGGCATCGAGGTGAAGGGCCCGAACGTGTTCGCCGGCTACTGGCGCATGCCGGAGAAGACGAAGGAAGAGTTCACCGCCGACGGCTGGTTCAAGACCGGCGACGTCGGCCGCATCGACGAACGCGGTTACGTGTGCATCGTCGGGCGCAGCAAGGACCTGATCATCAGCGGCGGCTACAACGTCTACCCGGCCGAGATCGAGGGCTACATCAACGACATGCCGGGCGTGGCCGAGAGCGCGGTGGTCGGCGTGCCGCATCCGGACTTCGGCGAGGCGGTGGTGGCGGTGGTGGTGCCGCGCGCCGGCGCGCAGCTCGAAGGGGCCGCGATCGCGGCGGCCCWGAAGGCGCAGATCGCGAACTTCAAGGTGCCCAAGCTGGTCGAGCTGGTGCAGGAATTGCCTCGCAACACGATGGGCAAGGTGCAGAAGAACCTGCTGCGCGAGAGGCACAAGGGGCTGTTCGCCGCGGGTTGACGCTGCCGCGCGCGGCGTAAGCGAATGCGTCGCCTGTGAGGGCGCGCAACGCGATTGACATGCTGCGGCACCCCGTGGGCGCGAATGGTCGCCTGCCTGGGTAGCGCCTCCCCCGTCCTACGGGGAACAGCGGGTGTTGCAGCGGGTGGCAGGGCCCTTGCAGGGTTTTCGGCTCGTGCCCATCGGAAAAGCCGCCATGTCCGCCTCGAACCTCGCCCGCACCGCCCTTGCCGCCGCGCTGGCCGCGACCGCCTTCGCCGCGCACGCGGACTACGACCCCGTGGTCGGCAAGCTGCTGTTCGAGGACACGATGAACCAGACGGGCCGCTCGTTCACCGGCAACTGCACCAGCTGCCACACGAACGTGCAGAACCGCCGCGACCAGATCAGCTTCACGACCACCGGCCAGCACAACCAGTTCGCCGCGATCGATGCCGAGACGGCGCTGAACCGCCTCGGCTATGCGCTGAACAACTTCAGCCAGATGAAGCAGTTCCAGGTGCTCGAGGTCGACCAGATGACCGACCTCGCCGCCTACCTCGCCGACACGCCGAAGACCAGCGAGACCGAGCTGAGCTTCTCGGCCAGCGCGGTGAACACCCCGACCGTGTCGCAGAACCTGGACCTGGCCAACGGCAAGACCTTCGGGCAGGTCACGGTGGACAGCGTCGCGATCAGCGGAACCGGCGCGGCACGCTTCACGCTGAAGAGCGACACCTGCAGTGCGCAGAAACTCGCCAACGCGGCCACCTGCCGTGCGACGATCTCGTTCAGCGCCCCGGACACCGCGGGCTACAACGCAACGCTGACCATCACCATGCACCCCGGCACCTCCACCACCAAGTTCACGCGCACCGTCGCGCTGGCCGGTGCGGTCGGCGTGGTGACGCCGCCGCCGAGCGGCGGGAACGGCGGCGGCAGCAGCGGCGGCAGCAACAACAGCGACGAGGGCGGCGGTGCGCTCGGCTTCGCGTGGCTGGGTGGCCTCGCGCTGGCGACGGCGCTGTTGCGGCGGCAACGTGGACGCGCTGCCGGCTGACAGCGGCGACGACAGCCTCTGCCCGCGCTGCGAGCGGGCGTTCCATTGCGGCGTGAATGACGACCAGCCGTGCTGGTGCAGCCGCGTGGTGCTCAGCGCGGAAACGCTGGCGCGGCTTCGGTCGGCGTACGACCGGTGCCTGTGCGGCGATTGCCTGATCGAGATGTCTCAGGCTGCCGATCTCGACGCGCAGGTCGAGCGGAATCCCTCGCGTCAATAGCGATCCTTGCGGTCGCGATAGCCGTTCTTGCGCGCGCCTTTGGCGATGCCCGCCAACTCGGCAAGTTCGGGAACCGGCATCACGAGAACACCGTTGCCTTTGGGGATGAACACGAACTCCTGACCGGCTTGCCAGTTCTGCTTCTCACGCACGGCTTTCGGATTGGTGATCTGGAATTTGCTCGACAGGGTGGCGGTGGCGTTCATCCTTGTACCCCTCTCAGGCATCGATGAGACTGAGTGGCACCGGGCCGGAGGAAGTTCCTGCGCCGCAAACGCAAACGCGGGCCGTGTCGCCACGGCCCGCGCCTCGAATTCACGTCAACCGTGCGCGCTCAATCGCTCGCGTAGATGTCGACGTCCTTCGTCTCCTTGACGAACAGCATCCCCACCACGAAGGTGATCGACGCGAACACGATCGGGTACCACAGGCCGTTGTACATGTTCCCGGTCTGCGCCACGATCGCCAGGCCCGTCGCCGGCAGCAGGCCGCCGAACCAGCCGTTGCCGATGTGGTACGGCAGGCTCATCGAGGTGTAGCGGATGCGCGTCGGGAACATCTCCACCAGCATCGCGGCGATCGGGCCGTAGACCATCGTCACGTAGATCACCAGCACCGACAGGATCGCCACCAGCGTCCACCACTGGCCGCTCATGAAGGAGATCGGCTTGGCCTTGGCCGGGTAGCCGTGTTCCTTCAGGGCCGCCGCCACGTCCTTCTTGAAGGCGGCATCCTTGGCCTTGGCCTCGTCGGCCGGCAGCCCCTTCGACGAGAAGGATTCGATCGTCTTGTCGCCGATCGAGATCTTCGCCGGGCCGGTGCCGGCCACGTTGTCATAGCTCACCGAGCCTGCCGCCAGCACCTGCTTGGCGATGTCGCACGAGCTGGTGAACTTGGCCACGCCGGTCGGGTTGAACTGGAACGAGCACTCCGACGGGTCGGCCGTCACCGTGACCTTGGCGCTCTTCTGGGCCGCCGCGAGCTCGGGGTTGGCCGTCTCGGTCAGCGCCTTGAACAGCGGGAAGTAGGTCAGCGCCGCGATCAGGCAGCCGGCCATGATGATCGGCTTGCGGCCGATCTTGTCCGACAGCGTGCCGAACACGATGAAGAACGGCGTGCCGATCAGCAGCGCGGCGGCGATCAGCACGTTGGCCGTCGCCCCGTCGACCTTCAGCGCGCCCGTCAGGAAGAACAGCGCGTAGAACTGGCCGGTGTACCAGACCACGGCCTGGCCCATCGTCAGCCCGACCAGTGCCAGGATCACGATCTTCAGGTTCTTCCACTGGCCGAACGACTCGGTCAGCGGTGCCTTCGAGGTCTTGCCCTCTTCCTTCATCTTCTTGAAGGCCGGCGATTCGTTCATCGACAGGCGGATCCACACGCTGACGGCCAGCAGCAGGATCGAGACCAGGAACGGAATGCGCCAGCCCCAGTCGGCGAACGCTTCCTCACCGATCCAGGTGCGCGTGCCCAGGATCACCAGCAGCGACAGGAACAGACCGAGCGTCGCCGTGGTCTGGATCCACGAGGTGAAGGCCCCGCGCTTGCCGTGCGGCGCATGCTCGGCCACGTAGGTGGCGGCACCGCCGTACTCGCCGCCGAGCGCCAGGCCCTGCAGCAGCCGCAGGCCGATCAGGATCACCGGGGCGGCGACGCCGATCGATGCGTAGGTCGGCAGCACGCCGACGATGAAGGTCGACAGACCCATGATCAGGATCGTCACCAGGAAGGTGTACTTGCGCCCGATCATGTCGCCCAGCCGCCCGAACACCAGCGCGCCGAACGGCCGCACGATGAAGCCGGCCGCGAACGCGAGCAGCGAGAAGATGACCTGCGAAGCCGGGTCGAGGTTGGAGAAGAACTGCTTGCCGATGATGGCGGCCAGCGTGCCGTACAGGTAGAAGTCGTACCACTCGAACACGGTGCCGAGGCTGGACGCGAAGATGACCTTGCGCTCCTCCGCCGTCATCGGCGCCGCGGGGTTGCGTGCCGGTTTGGCCACTGCAGTTGCCATTGGAATGTCTCCTTGTCGTCAGGCTCCTTGCCGAACGGCAAGGCGTGCCGCATCTTCACGACGCCCTCTGACCCATCCCTGACGCCAAGCTGAACGCCGGCTGACAAGTTCAGTGACAACCCTGACGACTCGTTTCTCATCGTGAGAAACGAGGGATGACCCGACCTAGGGCTTACGCTGAATGCCCACCGGCTGCCGCGCCGCGTCGTCCCACGCGGGCCCGTCGAACCACGGATCGCCGGCCAGCCAGCCCTGCAGCAGCTCCAATCCATCGAGCCCCCAGAACAGCCGGCCGTCGACCTCGACCGTCGGCACCCCGAAGACGCCGAGCGACACCGCCTGTGCGGTCGCTGCCTTCAGCGCGGCCTTGACCTCGTCGCCCTGCGGATCGAGCGCCGGCTGCAGCCGCTGCGCGAGCGCCTCCAGCCGCTGCGGATCGTTCGCGTCCGCGCCGCCGCGCCACACGTGGTGCATCAGCTGCTCGCAGACCCAGCGGTTCGGGGTCGCAAGCGGGCCGCGGCAGGCCAGGCCCAGGCGCAGGAGCGCGAGCGGGTTGAACGGATGCTGCGCCGGCATCTGCATCGGGATGCCGTGCCGGTGCGCCAGCCACGCCACCTGCCGGTAGGTCCAGTCGCGCTTCGGAGCGATCTCGGCCGGGCCCTTCTGCCCCCATTGCGACAACAGCCCGGCGAACAGCACCGGCTGGTACGCCACGGCGACGCCGTGCCCTTCCAGCACCTGCGGCAGGCGCTCGAACGCCAGGTAGGCGTACGGCGAGATCACGTCGAACCAGAACCGGAGTTGCTTCATCGCGACCGCTCCTCATCGACGACCGGCACGGCCGCCTTGCGCAGCGCGATCGCCTGCCAGACCTGCCGCTTGCCGTCGTCGTCCATCTTCGACCACGCCGCGATCTCGTCGATCGTGCGCCAGCAGCCGGCGCACAGGCCGCTGGCCGCCTCCATCCGGCAGACGTTCACGCAGGGGCTTGCCACGGCGGCCGCTTCGTCCATCAGGTGAGCACCAGTTCGGCGATGTCGTCCCACAGCGAGGCATCGATGCGACCGCGGACCTGCTTCACCTCGCGGTGCTGCTTGTCGAGGATGAACGAGGTCGGCGTCTGCGCCATCGCCCCGAAATCGTCGCGGTGCGTCGCATCGGCGCGCCACAGCATCGGGAACTGCTGCTTCATCGGCACGACGCGGTTCAGGATCGCGTCGTACTCGCGCACCGCCGCCAGGCTGCGGTCGAGGCTCACCGCGACCAGCTGGAACGGCTTGTCGCGCCACGCCTCGTAGTTCGCGCGCAGCTCGGGCATCTTGTCGCGGCACACCGGGCAGTCGGTGGACCAGAAGAACACCAGCACCGCCTTGCCCGCGTCCTGCGCCAGTTCGTAGCGACGCCCTTCCAGCGTGTTGCCGGCCAGCGCATGGCCCGGCGCCGCCGGCGCAGCGTGCAGCGGCACGGCATGGCCGAGTGCGGCCAGCGCAGCGGTCGACAGGAAGGAACGGCGATCGAGGCGGGAGGTCATGGCGCAGCCTGCAGAAGTGGAGCTGTGCATTGGTCGCCAGGGCCGGACGGGCATTACGTGAAGTCGATCACATCAGGTCACGTCGGCTACCGGCGCCTGCGTCAGCGCCTGCAGCTCGGCCGGGCTCAGCCTGAACACGCCCTTCGGGTGCCCGGCCGCCGCCCAGATCTCGTCGAAGCGGAGCAGCTCGCGGTCGATCAGCGTGACCGGCGCATTCGCATGGCCGACCGGCGACACCCCGCCGATCGTGAAGCCGGTGCGCGCCTTCACGAAATCGGCATCGGCGCGGCCGAGCGGGCCGGCCAGCGCCGCCACCTTCTTCTCGTCGACGCGGCGGTCGCCCGAGGTCACGACCAGCACCGCGACATCGTCGGCGCGGCGCCGGAAGATCACGCTCTTCGCGATCTGGCCGAGCTGCACGCCCAGCGCATCGGCCGCCTCCTGCGCGGTGCGCGCATTCACCTCGAGCAGGATCGGCGCATGCGGATGGCCCAGCGTGCCCAGCACCGCGCTGACGTGGCGGAAGCCTTCGGGCAGGTCCTGCAGATCCTGAATCAGCGTTGTCTCGCTCATGCCTTCGCCTCCGCCGCAGCCGCCCGCTTCGCCAGCAGCGCCTTGCCCGCGCGCGACACCGGCGCGCGGCCCAGCACCTGCGAGATGTAGTTGCCGGCATCGACCAGCGCGTTCAGGTCGATCCCGGTGTCAATGCCCAGCCCGTCCAGCATGAACAGCACGTCCTCGGTCGCGACGTTGCCGGTCGCGCCCTTGGCATACGGGCAGCCGCCCAGGCCGGCCACGCTGGCATCGAAGGTGTGCACGCCCAACTCGAGGCTCGCGTAGATGTTGGCCAGCGCCTGCCCGTAGGTGTCGTGGAAATGCCCGCTCACCTCCACCAGCGGGTAGTGGCGCAGCGCGCGCTCCAGCGCCGCCTGCACCCGCTTCGGCGTGCCGACGCCGATGGTGTCGGCCACGCCGCAGTGGTCGACGCCGATGCCGCGCATCAGCCGCACGACGCGCTCGACCTCATCGGGGCTGACCTCGCCCTGGTACGGGCAGCCGAGCGCGCACGAGATCGCCCCGCGCACCTTGATGCCGTTCGCATGTGCCGCCTCGACCACCGGGCGGAAGCGTTCGATGCTCTCGTCGATGCTGCAGTTGATGTTGCGCTGGCTGAAGGCCTCGCTGGCGGCCGCGAACACGACGATCTCGTCGGGCCGGGTCACGAGCGCAGCCTCGAAGCCGCGCAGGTTCGGCGTCAGCACCGAGTAGCGCACGCCCGGCTTGCGCTGCAGCCCGGCCATCACCTCGGCGTTGTCGGCCATCTGCGGCACCCATTTGGGGCTCACGAAGCTGGTGACCTCGATCTCGCGCAGCCCGGCCGCCTGCAGCCGGTGCACCAGTTCGATCTTGTGCGCAGCGTCGACCTGCTTCGCTTCGTTCTGCAGTCCATCGCGTGGACTGACATCGACCAGCGTGACGTGGGTTGGAATCATGACTTAAGTCTCGATGGGAAGGTCCGCGAGGGGCACCCCCCCTTTGTCCGGGGATGGCGAGCCGAGCGGGGCCTGTCGAAGATACCTGAACTGACTGGAGCATGTCGTGTCCACACCCGCCGAACTTCGCATCGCCACCCGAATCCATTTCGGCCTGAAGCAATGGCTCGGGGAAGGCATCGACGTCGAGGTGATGCTGCGGCAGCCCGAGGAAGCCCGCGAGATCCTCTTCGTGTGCCAGGCCTCCGGCCAACCCGAACTGGAATCGCTGGCACGGCAGTGGGCCGTTGCCCGGCCCGAGGCGAAGAAGGCGTCCCGCCCGCGCGTCGTGCCGGACAGGCCTGTGCCGACATCCCCCCCGAAAGCGTCCACCAAGCCCGCCGCACCGCGCGCCGCGGCGAAGCAGGACCTGGCCTGGGCCCAGGACACCAGCGGCTTCGGCATCACGCAACCGGCCGAGCTGGAGCCGGCGCAGCCGGAAACCACCGGCGCGAGCTGGCACAAGCCGTCGAGCTGGCTGCGCCTGGGGTCCGGCCGCCACTGAGGCCGCCCTGAGGTCATCAGGCCGGGGCGCGCAAGCGCAGCAGTTCGCCACCCTCGCCCACCTGATCGCCCGCTGAATACAGCAGCTCCTCCACCGTGCCGTCGCGCGGCGCGGTGATCGTGTGCTCCATCTTCATCGCCTCCAGCACCGCGAGCGGCTGGCCCTGCTTGACGCTGTCGCCGGGCTTCGCGAGGAAGGCCACCACCTTGCCGGGCATCGGCGCGGTCAGCCGGCCGCCTTCGGCCGCGCCGTCACCGGCATGCGCCAGCAGGTCGACCTCGCTGGCGAGCGCCGAGCCCTCGGGCGCGAACACCGCGATGCGCTCGCCGACCGCGTAGACGGCCAGCACCCAGCGCCGGCCGCCGACCACCACCGCATGCCGATCCGCCGACAAGGCCTGCGCCTCGAACGCATGCCGTTCGGCACCGATCGCCAGCGTCATCGCGCCACGGTGGTTGCGCTCCAGCATCACCGTGTGGTGGGTGCCCTGCAGCTCGATGTCGAAGCGCCGCTGCGCGCCGCCGTGCAGCCGCCAGCCGTCGCGCCGCGACCACGGGTCGTCGGTCTGCAGCGCCGCCTCGGCCGCGATCGCATGCGCGACGACGCCGGCCGCGACGCACTCCAGCGGCAGCGGCGGCGCTTCGAACAGCGCCACGCGCTCGCGCTCGATCAGCGCGGTGTCGAGGTCGGCCTCTGCGAACGACCGGCTCGCCACGACCCGCCGCAGGAACGCGACATTGGTGTGCAGCCCGACGATGTGCGTCTGCGCGAGCGCTGCATCGAGCCGCGCCAGCGCCTGCGCGCGGTCGGCCCCCCAGACGATCAGCTTGGCGATCATCGAGTCGTAGTGCGGCGAGATCGCGTCGCCCTCGCGCACGCCGGCATCCAACCGCACGTCGGCGCGCTCGAACGCGGCGGCCGGCGGCGTGCGGAACACCTGCAGCGTGCCGGTGGCCGGCAGGAACTGCGCATCGGGGTTCTCGGCACACAGCCGCGCCTCGATCGCGTGGCCGTGGATGCGCAGCTGCTCCTGCGCCAGCGGCAGCGGCTCGCCGGCCGCGACGCGCAGCTGCCACTCCACCAGGTCCAGCCCGGTGATCGCCTCGGTCACCGGGTGCTCGACCTGCAGCCGGGTGTTCATCTCCATGAAGTAGAAGCGCAGGTCGCCGTCGGCCGAGGGCTCGGCGATGAACTCCACCGTGCCGGCCCCCACGTAGCCCACCGCCTGCGCCGCCGCCACGGCGGCCTGCCCCATCTCGCGCCGCCGCGCCTCGGTCATGCCGGGTGCCGGAGCTTCCTCCAGCACCTTCTGGTGGCGGCGCTGCACCGAGCAGTCGCGCTCGAACAGGTAGACGCAGCGGCCGTGCGCATCGGCGAACACCTGGATCTCGATGTGGCGCGGACGGGTCACGTAGCGCTCGACCAGCACCGCGTCGTCGCCGAAGCTGTTGATGGCCTCGCGCTTGCACGACGCGAGCGCGTCCTGGAACTCGGCCGACGATGGCACCGCCCGCATGCCCTTGCCGCCGCCGCCGGCGCTGGCCTTGATCAGCACCGGGTAGCCGATGCGGTCGGCCTCGCGCTGCAGCAGCTGCGGGTCCTGGTCGGCCCCGTGGTAGCCGGGCACCAGCGGCACGCCGGCCTCGGCCATCAGCCGCTTCGATTCGGCCTTCAGCCCCATCGCCTGGATCGCCGACGGCGGCGGGCCGATGAAGACCAGCCCGGCCTCGGCGCAGGCCTGCGCGAAGTCCTCGTTCTCGCTGAGGAAGCCGTAGCCGGGGTGGATGGCCTGCGCGCCGGTGGCGCGCGCGGCCTCGATGATGCGGTCGCCGCGCAGGTAGCTGTCCTTCGGCGCGGGGCCGCCGATCAGCACCGCCTCGTCGCAGGCCTGCACGTGCTGCGCATGGGCATCGGCGTCGGAGTACACCGCCACGGTGCGGATGCCGAGCCGGCGCGCGGTGGCCGCGACGCGGCAGGCGATCTCGCCACGGTTGGCGATCAGGATCTTGGTGAACATCGTTGTCTCCGGGTTCAGGGCGTCCACACCACGTCGTTGTCGACCGCGTACAGCTTGCAGGGCTCGCCCTTGCGCTGGCAGAAGCCCAGCGCGCGGCCGATGGCCCAGTCGCCGCTGGCGGTGCCGGCCGCGCCTTTCGGGCCGATGGCGTAGGCGCGCGGCAGCTTCGAGGCGAGGAACTTGCGGTAGTGGCCTTCGCGTGTCGCGGCATTCACCGGCACCTTGTCGATCTCGTCGATGGCCGCGAACGATGATGCGGGCGGACGCGCGATCACGCCCGGCGTGTCGAAGCCGAGCTTCGCGAGAAAGGCCTCGGCATACGGCACCCAGTGGTCCATGTCGAAGTTCAGTGCGCCGTGGCCGTTCTGGCTCGCCGCGGCCAGCGTGTGGAACTCGGCCTTGCCGCCGCCGGCGGTCCAGGCCTCGTGCCAGCGGCGCGGCACGTCCGGCCCCCAGTAGAGGTCGTTCTCCCAGTAGAGCCACAGCATCGGTGCCGTCGCACTGCGCGCCTGGTCCTTCCACAGGCTCTCGATCTGCTGCGGGCTGCAGGGATTGCGCGGGCGGCCGTCCGGATCGCCACCGCTGCCACCCGAGAAGTTGATCGCCCCCACCAGGCCGGGCGGGTGCCGCGACACGGTGGCGACCGCCGTCAGGCCGCCCGCCGACTGGCCCATCACCAGCCAGCGCGAGGTGTCGACGTAGGGCAGCGTCTTCGCGAACGCCAGCGTGGCCATCACCTGGTCGGCGACCGCGACGGCCATCGGCCCGGGACGCCGCGATTGGCAGGTGCCGGTGTCCTCCGGGTCGAAATCGCCATACGTGTCGGCATAGCCCACGCGCGTCGGCAGCAGCACCGCGAACCCCTTGCCGACGAGGTAGCGCGACAGCCACTCGTAGCGCTGGCGGCCTTGCGCAGATCGCTTCTCGGCCGTCGCGCGGCCGTGGTTCATGATGACCAGCGGAAACGGCCCGTCGCCTGCCGGGCGGAAGATCATCACCGGGATCTGCCGCGTCTGCTGCTTGCCGTACAGGTCGGTCACGGTGACGCTGATGAACTGCGTCTGCTCGCGCAGGTCCTTCAGCACGGCCGCCTCGTCAGGGGCCTGCGCCTGCGCGCCAGCCCCTGCACCCCACAGGCCGAGCAACAGCACGGCTGCAAGGCGTGCCATGGCCGAAGCCGATGTCCAGTCTGCTTTCAAGATCTCTCCCTGACGGCGGCGCCACGCGACATGGCAGAAAAGCGGCGCACCAGCTGCCGCAGGAATTTCGCCAGCACCCACACCAGCGCCGCCGACACCGCAAGCGCGAGCACCAGGAACCCCGCCAACACCAGCGGATGCGTCCACGACAACCACAGCACCGCCGGCACCAACCCGTCGCCGAGCAGCGACAGGCCGATGTTCGAGAACGGCTCCGGCGAGGTGTTGGCGGCCGCGCGCGTGGTGGCCTTCGCGACGTGGCTGCTGGCCGCCAGCCCGCCACCCAGCACCGCCGCGATCGTCGCCCACGTGGCCTGGTCGGCGCCGAACACCGCGGCAGCCAGCGCCGCGCCGGCCGGGATGCGCAGCACGGTGTGCAGCACGTCCCACAGGCTGTCGACGCCGGGCATCTTGTCAGCGAAGAACTCGACGCACAGCATCACCCCGCTCGCGCCCAGCATCAGCGGATGCTGCAGCAGGCGCAGCCCGTGCGGCAGCTCGATCCAGCCCAGCGCGCCGGCCGCACCGGTCAGGAACAGCACCGCATACAGGCGCAGCCCGCTGGCCCAGCCGAGCGCGGCGGCGATCGCGAGCAGTTGCGGCGTGTCGAGGTTCATGGCGGGGTCAGCCCGGCTCCAGCCACGCGGGCTTGCGCTTGGCCAGGAAGGCCTGCACGCCCTCGCGGCCCTCGTCGCTCGCGCGGATGTCGGCGATGCGGCGCGCGGTGTCTTCGCGCAAGGCCGCGCTGATCGGCTGGCCGGCGATGTCCTGCACCAGCTGCTTGCAGGCACGCGCCGCCATCGGGCCGTTGGCGGCCAGTGCCGCAACGATCTCGTCGACCTGGGCGTCCAGCGCGTCGGCGACGCAGACCTCATGCACGAAGCCGAGCGCCTGCGCCTGCATCGCCGTGAAGCGCTCGGCCGTCACCATGTAGCGCCGCGAGGCCTGCTCGCCCAGCGCGCGGATCACGTAGGGGCTGATGGTGCCGGGCAGCAGGCCCAGCCTGGCCTCGCTGAGGCAGAAGGCCGCCGCGTCGGACGCCACCAGCACGTCGCACACCGCGGCCAGCCCGACACCGCCGGCATAGCAGTCGCCGTGGATGCGGCCGACCACCGGCACCGGGCAGCTGTAGATCGCCCACAGCATGTCGGCCAGGGCCTGCGCATCGGCACGGTTCTGCTCCCAGCTGTAGTCAGCCATCGCGCGCATCCACGCCAGGTCGGCGCCGGCGCAGAACGCCTTGCCGTGGCCGCCGAGGACGATGGCGCGCAGGTCGGCGTCGGCGCCGAGCGCGGTGAAGGTCTCGCGCAATTCGGCGATCACGCTGTCGTTGAAGGCGTTGCGCACGTCGGGGCGGTTCAGCCAGACGCGGGCGACCGGGCCGTCGCGGCGGATGTCGAGGGTGGTGGTCATCGTGGCGCCCTCACATCCGGAACACGCCGAACTTCACGTCGGGGATCGGTGCGTTCAGGCTCGCGCTGATCGCGAGCGACAGCACGCGGCGCGTGTCGGCCGGGTCGATCACGCCGTCGTCCCACAGCCGCGCGCTCGCGTAGTACGGGTGCGCCTGGTGTTCGAACTGGTCGAGCACCGGCTGCTTGAAGGCGGCCTCCTGCTCGGCGCTCCAGCTGCCGCCCTTGGCCTCGATGCCGTCGCGCCGCACGGTGGCCAGCACGCTCGCGGCCTGCTCGCCACCCATCACCGAGATGCGCGCGTTCGGCCACATCCACAGCAACCGGGGGTCGAACGCGCGGCCGCACATGCCGTAGTTGCCGGCACCGAAGCTGCCGCCGATGATCACGGTGAACTTGGGCACCTGCGCGGTCGACACCGCCGTCACCATCTTCGCGCCGTGCTTGGCGATGCCCTCGGCCTCGTACTTGCGGCCCACCATGAAGCCGGTGATGTTCTGCAGGAACACCAGCGGCACCTTGCGCTGGCAGCACAGCTCGATGAAGTGCGCACCCTTCTGCGCCGATTCGGAGAACAGCACGCCGTTGTTCGCGACGATGCCCACCGGCATGCCGTCGATGTGCGCGAAGCCGGTGACCAGCGTCGTGCCGTAGCGCGCCTTGAACTCCTCGAACTCGCTCGCATCGACGATGCGCGCGATGATCTCGCGCACGTCGAACGGCTTGCGCGTGTCGGTCGGGATCACGCCGTGCAGCTCGGCCGCATCGAACAGCGGCGCGCGCGGCGCGATGCAGCGCAGCGCCGGATCCTTGCGCCAGTTCAGGTGGGCGACCGCGGTGCGCGCGATCGCGAGCGCATGCGTGTCGTTCTGCGCCAGGTGATCGGCCACGCCGGACAGGCGCGTGTGCACGTCGCCGCCGCCCAGTTCCTCGGCGCTGACCACCTCGCCGATGGCCGCCTTCACCAGCGGCGGGCCGGCCAGGAAGATCGTGCCCTGGTTCTTCACGATGATCGATTCGTCGCTCATCGCCGGCACGTAGGCGCCGCCGGCGGTGCACGAGCCCATCACGACGGCGATCTGCGGAATGCCGTGCGCACTCATCTGCGCCTGGTTGAAGAAGATGCGGCCGAAGTGGTCGCGGTCGGGAAAGACCTCGTCCTGGTTCGGCAGGTTGGCGCCGCCGCTGTCGACCAGGTAGATGCACGGCAGCCGGTTGGCCTGCGCGATCTCCTGCGCGCGCAGGTGCTTCTTGACCGTCATCGGGTAGTAGGTGCCGCCCTTCACCGTCGCGTCGTTGCAGACGATCATGCAGTCGACGCCCGAGACGCGGCCGATGCCGGCGATCAGCCCGGCGCCCGGCGCGTCGTCGTTGTACATGCCGAGCGCGGCCAGCGGCGCCACTTCGAGGAAGGGCGTGTCGGGGTCGAGCAGCATCTCGACGCGGTCGCGCGGCAGCAGCTTGCCGCGCGCGACGTGCTTGGCGCGGGGGCCGTCGCCGCCGCCCTGCGCGATGCGCGCCAGCTTCGCGTTCAGGTCGTCGACCAGCACGCGCATCGCCGCGGCGTTGGCCTTGAAGTCTTCCGAACGGGGGCTGAGCTTGGACGCGAGGGCGGGCATGAGGTCTCCTGGGCGCGCGGTCGCCGGTGCCGCGCTGGGCGAAGTCTAGGCTTGCGCAGCATACGCAGCCACCGACCGCATCGGCGGCCATGCAGGTTGCATATCGTGCCAGACTTGCGGGCATGCCTCGCACCCCGTCATCCGCTCCCGTCCCGCTGCGCGGCGGCCGCACCGCCGCCACGCCGATGGCCTTCGTGCGTGCCGTGGTGCTGGCCTACGAGCGCTACGGCGAGGACCCGCGCGAGGCCTTGCAGCAGGCACAAATCACGCCAGCCGACCTGCGCCGCGCCGACGGCCTGATCACCGCCGCGCAGATGGAGGCGCTGTGCGGCTTCGCGATGCAGCAGCTCGACGACGAAGCGCTCGGCTGGTTCTCGCGCAGGCTGCCCTGGGGCAGCTACGGCATGCTGTGCCGCGCCTCGATCACCGCGCCGACGCTGGGCGTGGCCCTGAAGCGCTGGTGCCGCCACCACCGCCTGCTGACCGACGACCTGGTGCTGGCACTGCGGGCCGATGCCACGCGGGCCACGGTGACGCTGGAAGAGCAGCGGCGTTTCGGCGCGCTGCGCGAGTTCTGCCTGGTGACCAGCCTGCGCTACCTGCACGGCTTTGCCTGCTGGGCCATTGACTCACGCATCGGCTTGCGCGACGCGGCCTTCCCGTTCGCCGCACCGGCCCACCAGGCGGTCTACCCGGTGCTGTTCCCGGTCGCGCCCGGGCCGGTGCGCTTCGACGCGCCGCAGGCCACGCTCAGCTTCGATGCGCATTACCTCGCGATGCCCTTGCGCCGCGACGAGCGCGCGCTGCAGGCCATGCTGCAGCGGGCCCTGCCGCTGACCGTGCTGCCGTACCGCCGCGACCGGCTGCTGGCGCGGCGGGTGCGCGAGYTGCTGCGGCAGGATGCCGCGCGGCTCGGCACGGCCGACGCGCTGGCGCATGCGCTGAACCTGTCGGTGCGCAGCCTGCACCGGCAGCTGAAGGACGAAGGCGTCGGCTTGCAGGCGCTGAAGGATGAAGTGCGGCGCGACCAGGCCAGCGAGCTGCTGCTGCGCACCGACCGGCCGGTCAAGCAGGTGGCGCTGGCCGTCGGCTTCGACAACGAGAAGAGCTTCGCGCGGGCGTTCAAGCACTGGACCGGCAAGTCGCCGCGCGATTTCCGCAGCCCGGGGGGCACCCCGGGCTAGCGTCCGGGTTACGGGAGCACCGTGGTCGCGGTGGCCTGCTGGATGCGCAGATCCGCATCCCGTTGCAACAGGAAGCGCTGCGCCACCAGCCGGTTCGCCGCGGCCGTCACCGCCGCCACATAGCCGGCCTGGTTGCCGTACAGCGACTCGAGTGAAGGCCGCGCATCGCCGGCCGCCAGCCGGGCCGCCTCGGTCGCGTGGAACGGCAGGTAGCTGCCGGTCAGGCTCGTCAGGTCGATCTGGCCCGGCGCCGCGACGTAGTTGAACTCGATGCTGGTGCCCAGCGGTGCCTGCACCTCCACGCCGCGGATGCCTGCCAGTGCCAGGCCGGTCGACGCATCGACCTTCGGCACCAGGATCGCGTAGTCGGTGCCGGCCAGCGGGGGCAGTTGCGTCGCGATGCCGCTCTCGTCCTGCGGCACGTACTGCGGCCCGAAGTCCAGCACCCGGTAGCCGTTGAACCAGCCGCGGTAGCTGAAATCGGGGATCGCGGTCGCGACGCCGCCGACCGGCCAGCTCAGGCCCTTGATCGCCGGCCAGCTCAGCTGGTCGGGCCGCACCAGCGTGCCGTCCGCGATCGAAGGCACCTGGCTCGCCGGCGGCGCGGTGTCGCGCACCACCCAGTCCTCCAGCGCGATGAACAGCGCGCGGAAGGTGTCGCTGTGGTGCGCCACCGTGCCACGCGGGTAGACGCTGTTGCCCGGCACGTAGGCGATGCTCGCGGTGCCGCCGGCGCCGCCGTGCTGCGTGCTCGCGTAGTAGTAGATGCGGGCGTTGTCCGGCTGCACGAGGTCGCGGAAGCCCCAGGCATCGGTCAGCACCGGCGAGCCCTGCAACTGCCAGAACTCGGTGCCCGACAGGCCGAGGAAGAACTTCGGGCAGGTGTTGCTGGCCGCGCAGCGCGTCATCACCCCGCCCTGCCGGCCGGTCAGCGGATCGACCGCGTCCTTGTCGAGCGCGCGCGGTGCCGTCTGCCCGAACGCGGTGTGGTCGGTGCGGATCGCGCCGCCGCCGCCCGGCACCGCGAAGCGCGTGTTGATGTTGGTCTGGCGCGCGGCCACGTGCGCGTAAATGCCGTCGAACACCTTGCTGCCGTCCAGCGCCTGGTTGAAGCCCAGGTGCAGGAAGGTCTTCATCGCGTTGCCCGACTGCGAGGTGCCCTGGCCGATGGCATGCGTGATGCGGCCCGCCAGCGGGTTGGCGACGCCATCGGCATCGGCCGCCCGGTGGCGCAGGAAGCTCACCGTGTCGCGCAGCGCGGCCAGCCCGACGCCCATCACCTTCGGATCCTTCGCGACGTAGACCAGCTCGTACAGCCAGGCCGGATCGAAGCCGCCCTTCAGGCAGACCTTGCTGCCGTCGGGCGTGCCGGGAAAAGGCTTGGCCGCGTTGTCGCAGTCGGCGAACTTCCAGTCGGCCGGAGGGATGGCCACGCGGGCATCGCCCTCGTTGAGGCGGCGTGTCAGCGAGTAGCCCGGCAGGCTGTTGTCGAGGCTGGCCGGGGCGTAGGGAATCATCGTGCCGTTGAAGACGCCGCCCGGCAGCGTCATCACCGGCGTCGCGGCGGCGGGAATCAACTCGCTGCGGTAGCTGCCGGTGATGCTGCTGCCGTCCTTGTTGACCGCCACCGGCACGCTGAGCGTCAGCCGCGCGGCGCTGCTCTTCGGCACATCGCCCTGCCAGGCCGCGTACAGCAGCACGTAGCCGCGTTCGAAGAACACCGCATCGCTCGGCGTCGCGGCCGGGTTCGGCATCGTCAGGATGTTGCCGCGGTTCGGCGCGTCGTAGCGCAGCACGCCGCTGGCCTTCGCCATGTCCTTCGGCTTGAGCAGCACGAACTCCGACTGGTACTCGACCATGCCGCGCGCATTGACGGGCGCGAGCGCCAGGTCCTGGATGACGGCGTTGTGCGGGTCCTTCGGATCGACCTCGCCGCGCAGCGTGCCGCTGAGCTTCTCGTAGGCGCCGACGCTGCCCCAGCTGCCGGCCACGTCCTCGGTGGCCGTGATGGCGAGGTGGACCTGCGGCGTGGTGGGCGCGGGGGCGGGCGCGCCGCCATCGTCACCGCCGCAGGCGCCCAGCGAGGCTGCCAGCGCGAGCGCCGCCAGCCGCTTGAAATCGAAGCGTGTCATGTTGTCTCCTGTCGATTGAAAAGGCTCCGCCCCGGGGCGCTCTGGCGGCGCCCGCTGCAGGGAGGCGGGTGGGTGCGCCGAAGCGCCCGGATCACTCGGGTTCGATGCCGGCGGCCTGGATGACCTTGCCCCACTTCCGGGTCTCGGTGGCCTGGAAGGCGGCCAGCCCGTCGGAGGTGGTCGTGAACGGCACCGAGCCGCTGCCGTCGAAGAAGCTCTTCGCCGCGGCGCTGCCGGTGCCGGCCACCAGCAGCTCGCGCAGCCGCTGCACCACCGCAGCCGGCGTGCCGGCCGGCACATAGGCCGCGAACCAGTAGCCCATGTCGTAGCCCTTCACGCCGGCCTCGTCGATCGTCGGCACCTCGGGCAGCAGCGGCGAGCGCTGCGCGGTCGAGATGCCGAGCGCGCGCAGCTTGCCGGCCTTCACCTGCGGCACGCCGGTGGAGGTGTCGGTGATCATCAGGTCGATCTGGCCGCCCAGCAGGTCGGTGATCGCGAGCGGGTTGCTCTTGTACGGCACGTGCAGCAGGTCGACGTGCGCCATCTGCTTGAACAGCTCGCCGGCCACGCGGCTGGACGAGCTGCCGCTGCCGAAGCTCAGCTTGCCCGGTTGCTGCTTCGCCGCGGCGATCACGTCGGCCACCGTCTTGTACGGCGAGTTCGCGTTCACCACCATCACCTGCCCGCCCTTGCCGAGCCCGGTGACTGGCGCGAAATCCTTCACCGGGTCATAGGGCAGCTTCCTGTAGAGGTGCTCGTTGGCCGCGTGCGTGGTGTTGGTGGTGATCAGCACGGTGTAGCCATCGGGCGCAGCGCGCGCCACGCTCTGCGCCGCCAGCATGCCGCTCGCGCCGGCCTTGTTGTCGACGACGACCGCCTGCTTGGTGTCGACGGTGATCGACTGGCCGAGCGCGCGCGCCAGCTGGTCGGTGGCGCTGCCGGCCGCGAACGGCACGACGAAGGTGATCGGCTTGGCCGGCCAAGACTGGACTTGGGCCTGCGCGTGCAGCGGCACGGCGGCGAGCGCCGTGAGCGCCAGCGCGGCCGCGAGCAGGGAACGGTACATCTTCATCGTTTGTCTCCGGTGTGGTTCTTGGATTCGTCAGCGATCGAGCGGCGGGYCGGCCAGCAGCGGCAGCAGCGTGCGCGGCACGCGCAGCGGCAGCTCCAGCAGCAGGAAGGACAGCGCCTTGCCGTGGCCATCGAGGTTCAGCGAGCCGTTGACGCCGCCGTCGAGCACGTCGTCGAGCACGAAGTTCATCGCGTGCAGCAGCGGCAGCAGGTGGCGCACGATGCGGCCCGGGCGGCGGTGCGCGAACTGGCGGCGCACCGCGTCTTCGTCGATCTGCGCGACCAGCAGCGGCCACAGCTGCGGGTGCCAGGCGATCAGGCTGATGTTGGCGCGGTCACCCTTGTCGCCGGTGCGCGCATGCGCGGCGCGGTAGAGCGGGACCTCGACGTTCATCTCGTCGCTCATGCGCCCTCTCCGGTTGGCAGGAATGCGAACCCTGCATCGACGCGCTCGCGCGGCACGCTGCAACTCGCGATGCCCAGGCGGCGACGCAGCGCGGTGCGCACGCCGCCGCCGCCGGCCGGGCCGCAGGTGTACAGCGCCGTCACCTCGCGCGCGAGGCGCTCGGCCTGCCGGCGCTCTGCGTGCTGCAGCGCCACGCGCAGGCGCACGTCGCGGCCGTCGCGGTCGTTGTGCAGGCCGGCGCTGCCGTTCCAGGTGCCGGCGTCGTCGGCGAACACGCTGCTGACGCCGATCAGGTCGGCGCGCAGCGTGCCCAGGCCGTGCAGCCGCTCGCGCAGCAC